>JBJEOD010000215.1:0-9257 GCA_051880535.1 Acutalibacteraceae bacterium
AGCCCAGCTTTCTGACAGATACCCAAAAAATGAATGGCAGGAAATAGTCGGCGACTGCGATTACCAGCTCTTTTTAGGCTGTAACGACGCTATGACCGCCGAGTTTATCTCAAAGCAATGCGGCGAGGTTACGGTGCGTGTAAACAATATGAACACCCCCACAAGACCCTTCTTTGATTCCATAGTGCTTCAAAAGCCGTATATGCATAACAAAACCAGCACAGGAAGACCGCTGATGATGCCCGATGAGGTAAGGCGGCTTGCAAAGGATAAGGCGATACTTTTAATAAGGGGCGCAAAGCCCTTGCTTTTGAATAAGATAACCCCCGAGGAGCACCCTTCTTTCAAATTGCTTAAATACTGCAAGGCGGCGGAGCATATCCCCGAATGGCGAAAAGAACCGGTCAAAAAGACAAAGAAACCGCCGGCTCCGAAATATTCCTTACAGTTTGAAATACCCGTGGACGGTGAGGAGGAAGAAAAGGAGGACGGCTTTGATTTGTCGGGCGGAATTGATTGCAGGAGCCTTAAAAAATTAAACGAAAGGGAAATTTAAAATGTCAGTATTCAGAGTAGAACGCACGCACGATTATACAGTAATGTCAAATCATCATTTAAAAAACAGAGCGCTGTCGCTCAAGGCAAAGGGATTATTATCTTTAATGCTTTCCCTGCCGGACGATTGGGATTATACCTTGCAGGGGTTAGCACATATCAGTCTTGAAAAGGTTGACGCTATACGCAAAGCAATAACGGAATTGGAAAATGAGGGGTATATAACCAGAAGCCGCGAACGCGACGAGCAGGGCAAGCTGCGCGGTACGGAGTACATAATAAGGGAAAAACCTATATCGGAAAAACCTATGTTGGAAAATCCAACGTTGGATAATCCAACATTGGAAAAACCTACGTTGGAAAATCCAACGCAATTAAATAATAATAAATTAAATACGGATTTATTAAATACTCAATCTTTTCCTATCAAAGAGGCAAGTGAAGATAATTCCCCGAAACAAAACGGATTTGAAACCATGAAAAGATACGAGGAGATTATCAAAGAAAACATTGAGTACGATTTACTTTGCGAAAGGCTTGATAAAACGCGTCTTGACGAAATCGTAACGCTTATGGTTGAAACTGTCTGCACATCGAGAAAATCGATTCGTGTTGCAAGTGATGAATTCCCCGCAGAGGTTGTAAGGTCGAAGCTGTTAAAGCTTGAAAGCACAGATATTGAATATGTTTTCGAGTGCTTGAATGAGAATACCTCTAAAATTCGTAATATACGGCAATATCTGCTGACGGTGCTTTTTAATGCTCATAGCACGATTGACAATTATTATTCGTCATTAGTAAATCATGATTTGTACGGCAGTTCCTAATTTGGCGGAGAAAAAATTTAAAGGAGAGATGCTCTATGCTTCTGACTAAAACACAGAAAAGAATACTGGAGCTTGTTCGCGAATACGGCGGTATGAAAGCGGGGATGCTTGAAAGGCTTTGCGGCAGGTCTCACAGATTTGACGTTGTGCTGCGTCAGCTTGAAATGAACCGTATGCTTTTTAAAATGGGCGAGTATTACTGCGACGACAGTAAAATTATTTGCGGCCGCGACACCGAAACGGCGTTTGAGGTAATGCTTGCGGTTGCCGACCCGCCGCCTGAGATTTACTGCCGCGGTCAGCCGCCGTTTGAGCTTACATTTTTTAAATCTAAAGACGAAAAGCTGTACCGTTATGATGTTTGTGTAGTTAACGCCGGCAAAGAAATAGTTATAAACGCAATGCTACAAGGTGTGAAAAACAAAATCGGTATACCGGTTTTTGTTACGGAACGGATAGAACAGACAGAGCTTTTAACCGTTCCGCCCGATTGCCGCTTTGCGGTAAAACAAAATAATAAATACATATTTTACGGAGGGAGTTAAATGGACATAAGAAGGCTCAATTTGACCGAGCTTGATAAAGATTTATCCGAAGAAGAACGCAAGGAGTGGAATTCGATTTATGCGTCTTACAGAGCACGGTCGCTGCTTACGGGAAAAGTATCTGGTATGGAAACAAAAACGGTTGAGGTTAAAAAGGAAAACGGAGAATACGAAGAAAAGGTCTTACGCTATCTTGTGGTTATAAGCTACAGGGTAAAGGTTATAATTCCGCAGAACGAGCTATGGTATGAGAATACAACTATGCCGCTTCACGTTATGCGCTCTATGCTCGGCGCTAAAATAGACTATGTTATAACAGATATTGACCGTGAGGGAAATTTTTGCATAGCTTCGAGAAGTCAGGCGCTGCGTATAAGGCGGCATAATTATTTAAAGCTTACGCCCGAGGAAGGACGAAGGGTAAAGTGCGACATATTGGCGGTAGGGCAGTGGCAATTACTTTGCAATGTGGGAGGCTTTGATATTACGCTTGCCGCAAGGGACGTATCATATGCCGCAATTCCCGATTTGCGGGAGAGGTATCACGCCGGCGAGACAAGGGAGGCTGTAATTAAATACTATGACCCCGAAAATATGAAGCTTTCTGTATCTATAAAGAAAGCGCAGCCTCATCCCTTCGACGGCGCCCAGTTGCGGCACCCTATAGATTCAAGGCGTGCATCTGTAATAATGGGAAAGTATCGCGGCGGGCTTTTCTGCCGGCTTGAGGATGATCTTGACTGCCTGTGTAGCTATTCCGCCGACCAGTACGACAGCGATTTTCATATAGGGGACAAGGTAATAATCGTTATAACCAAATACAGCTATGAACGTAAGCTTATATACGGAAAGATTCTTGCAAGATGGTAAAAAAAGAGGAACGCCACAGGACATAAGGCGTTCCTCTTGTTGACATGAAAAAACACATTTAGTAGCTCGACATGCCTTGTATAATTCTTTTTGAACCGTACGAGTTTTTTCACAGAATTGCTTTCCGGAAAATACTCAAATACGGTACTGGTGTATTTATTCTGCGCCGTTCTGCTATCATGAATATTGAAAAAACATCTATTATCTACTACATAAAGATTATATATATTGCTGTTTTCCAGATTGTCCACATATTCAATTATATTTTTTGAATATTCCGGCATTCCTTTTAAATCTGTTTCTATGTCCTCTATCGAATATAAATTATAGATTTCTATATCTGCTAATTGATATTCTTCGGTTTCCTCATAGTCGCCGTTATCATAGACAATATAATTGATTTCTTTCCATGGTGTTTATCCACCCACCGGGGTTCATGGACATTTCATTCAGAATAGGTTTTTGTCGCAGCTCGATGTATTTTCACCAAATCGCGAGCAAAAGAGGCGTTGCATATTACAACCATACCGGCAATAAATGAAATTATAATATTAAGTACGTCATTTTGCTTCTTTATGCAATCACTCCCTTACAGGGAAAATCAATAAAGCTCAACATATACTATATCGTGGTTTTGCACCTTGGTAATTTGCTTTGCCTTATCTTTTTGCGGAAAGTATTCGTACAAAAAGCATTCATGGTCACCATCTACAGTGAAAAAATATCGATCTCCACATATAAAATAACTTTCTGTCAAGTAAATTGAACCCTTATCTTTTATATAAGCTATGATTTTATCAACATAAGGAGGAATGGTATCGGGAATTTCAGATTTATCCATATGTTCCTCATCGTACAAATACAAATCATAGGTTTTTGCTTGCAAAGTGGAAAATTCTTCAGTTTTTTCAAGGTCGCCATTATCATAGACAATATAGTAATCTGTATCTCCCTTGAAAATCCAAAAATTCGGCACTTTGGCTTCAATTCTTAAAAACGGCTTTCTTGTTGCAATGCGATGCTTTTGTATGGAATCGCGAATAAAAAAGGCAGAGCCTATAATTGCTATAACAGCAACGGTTGAGATTACGATTTTGAGTCCAGTATTAAGCTTTTTCATGCAATCACTTCCTACTCTGTATCGATGCCCAATAATATTTTGCGTAAAAGAATTAAATCGGAGGAATTAACATCACCGTTTTTATCAAGATTAGCGGTGTTGAAGTCTATTCCTGTCAGGATAACGGCACCGGCAATATGCTTTTTTACTTTGACAAGATCAATTATGTCTACACTGTCGTCACCATTAACATCACCGGATTTTCTTGTGAAATCTGCGTCGGTTACGGTAATAGTAAAGGTATCGGAGACTCCGTTGGAGGTTGTTCCTGTTACGATTATTGTTCCCGGTACGAGTGCGTGTATAACGCCGTATTCGTCAATTTTTACGACGGTTCCTTCCTCATAGGTATAAACGATATCTGTCTGTGTTGCGTTTATCGGCGTGAACGCAGGCGAGATTACGCTTCTTTCGCCAACCGTCATAACAAGATTTGGGAAGCTGACTGATTGAACATCTAATTTTACGGTTACTTCACAGCTTTCTATTTTGTTTCCGTCTGTTGCAGATATTGTGGTTTTTCCGTAACCGTTAGCTGTGATGGTTCCGTCTGATGAGACCGATACAATAGATTCATCCGATGAACTCCAAATAAGATCAGAGGAAACAAGCTGTGCATCTTCACCGGTGATTTCGATTTTTTGCGCTGTGTTCAAGTTAAGCTCCATACTTGTTGACATCTTCCAGTCGGTCAGGTGATTTTGCACCGTACCGCCAACTATTTCCGAAATATTAGAAGCGTTTATGATATTCTGTGTTCCGTCATACGACGCGAGCAGACCGTTTTCCGATGTTTGAGCTTTGGTATCGGTGACGCCGGCAGATTTCCAGCCGTCGGTGTCAAGGGTTGAAACCTCAGCCTTATAATCAACCACAGCTCCGGATTCGTTACCGTAACTAAACGTGATTCGATAGCCACTGTTTGGCATATAAATTACCGCTCGACAATTATCTTCTTCAATATTAAGCGGAGTAAAGCTAAATTTATCACCATCAAATCCGAAGTATTTATTGTCGGAAATTTGCGCAACATTAACATTACTCTCATCATAGATATTTACAGTTAAAAATTTGTTGCTTGAATAATTAATTTTTATATTGTCAGACATTCCGATATTATCGTCTGATTCTGACATTAATGAAATTTCTTCAGCAGGTGACACATATGCTTTTCCATTAATGGTATCGCATACATACTGTATTGGTTTTTTGTTCATAGCCAAAGCCATGTGATCATATGTACCTTCGTCGGCAAAATCTTTATATTTTAGTCTGTGCTTTCCGTCCGCTGTTAGTGCAAATGCGCTGGCAGCTAATACTGTTCCGTCGCCGTCTTTGGATTTTGAAATACTTATCATTTCGGATTTTCCGAAAGCATCTATCTTATACTGTGCAACAGAATACGTTTTAATTCCTTTACTTGTACCAATCAATGTAGTATCAACGCTTTGCAAAACTGATACGATGTCCCCAATATTGCTCCTGAAGACCTTATGACTGCGGTTGTTTCCGTTAGTAAGTTTTGAGTTGAGATTTGAACTGTGGTTCAGTATGTTATAATACTCATCAAGCGTTGTAACTGCTTTAGCATTTTTAAATTCATCTTCGTACAGCTGTGGCATAAGCTTTAAATATTCAATGCTTGGTAAAAGCTGATAGGTTGTCGGAGAATTATGCACTGCCTTACGTACATATTTATAGGTGCGTTGATATGCCAACCATTTTAGAGGCCCTTCGATACCCATTTCTGATAATTGCTCGGCTAATATACTATCAACCAAATCGACCTTTCCGGATTCTAGCGGTTCAAGAGCATAATATGTTCCGTAAAGCGGAGCAGCAATCAGAATGGCTTTTTCAACCTTTCTTTTGTTTGCGGTGCTTTTTGCAATATACCTTGCGGCTAATAAACCGCCGGTACTGTGGGTGACAAAGACTACGCTTTCATAACCGTTGTCATTAATATGATTTTGCAGCTCGTTTGCAGAATCGTTTAAGTCGGCAAGCCAGTTGTACGGGAAGAAAACAACATCATAACCTTTACATTGATTTTTAAGTGCGGTGACAAGGTTTTTATATACTCCGTCATCACCCGAATTTATAGCTGTACCATAAAAATCCTTGGATATATCAGTATGTACTTTGGAATTTTCACCGTTTTCGTCAAGCCTCAAAATATCTTTACTATCGCTTGTTTCACCCAAAATCACATAATTTTCAATATCAGCGCTTAGCTTATCCTGATCTGCCCAATATTCGTTTCCGTCAGCAGTGTAAAGCCTTGAACCTAAATAGCCGGGAAGAACATATATTGCTTTTTTACTTGACCTGAGCTTAGATACTCCTTGATCTCTTCCCGAGAAAGCATCTTTATCTATTTCAATTCTTCCATCACCCGAGCCTAAAGCATTGTCGCCTTCAAGGTTGGCAAATTGAGAAAACGCCCAGTTATCAGGAATTTTAAAGCCCAAATTTCCGCTGAAACCGGTAGACATATCTCCTACAAAGCTACTGCAGGAATAACCTTCTTTCGCAACGCGGCTACAAACATTTCGCGCTCCGTAGACTCCGACTTTATATCGGTTCTTAGCAATTTCTTCGGACACCTTTTCAAAATAAGGAATAACGCCATTTGTAATTTGGTAATCCATGGCGTCGAAATCCACGGCAAAATAAATAATCGTATCTGCAGGCAATCCAAGAGCATCAGCTGCCGTTATTGCAGATTGTGCGTCTGAAATACCTTTTTCGGGGGTGAAATATGATTCGCTGTTTGAGCTCGTTTGATAAATTGGAAAAAAGCGTAAACCTGCTTTTAAAATAATCTTAGCTTCCGTTACTGTAAGCGCTTTACTTTGGCCACCGGCATATGTTCCGGTCAAATACCGTCCGATATATCTGTATCCGTTGTCGTAAAGGGTTTTTGCTTTCGCGGAATTGAGTATGGTAGCACAATCCGCAGCTATAGCAGAACGGCTTGGGTTGCCACTGCTTATAAAGAGTGACATCCATGTATCAAGGTTTACTTTCCCGGTTCTCGGCAGTGCATAATGTGATTGAAAGTCAAGGACGGCCTGCTGCGTCACTGGATTGAACTTGCCGTCAAATATTCCGTCTCCAAAGCCGTTGAGGAACAAGCCAAATTGTACAAGTTCGATAATTCTCGCGAGTTGAGCGTCTGTATAGTAATTTCCGTTATAATCCTTGGCGGCATTGGAATTTCTGACGTATGGTATCTGAGGACAATGGCTTCTTGTTGCAGGTCCGAAATTCCCTGTTGCAGTGCCAACAGGCATACCTTCTTCTGCCTGCAAAGCAAATACTAAAGCTTTGCTTGTGCTTCGACCGTACACACCGTCACAAGGCACTAAGGCTCCTATGTATTCTTCATATGTACGGTTAAACTTTTGCTGCATAGAACGAACTTCATATGTTCCGCCGTAATAGGTGCTTAAAAGCTTAAAGGAATCCATTGAAAGCAGCGCTTTCATTAAATTCGGAGTAACAACACTGTCCGGATTTATAAATCCGGCATCCGTTTTTAAGGATATGACTGCTTTTTCAACCTTGTCATTGAAAATCTCTTCAAAGCTGACTATTCCCGTTTCAGGGTCTTCTGTAAGATAGTATCCGGGATTATATCCTTTGCACCATAACGCACCTTGCAATATGGCAAATTTTCTGTCAGTAACACCATCCTGTCTATGTAAGGGATTTTTTGCATATAATGCTTTTGTAGACGGTCCGAAGTTGTCGGCAAGCTCAGTTATTCCCAATTCGTGCTGCAACGCACGCGTCAAGCCGTAGATAACATTCCAACCGGTTTTCCCGTTTTCCGTAACAGATCCAAAACCCGGGACGTCACCATATTCTTGATTTAACCACTTCTGAGTAAGGTATACCATTGGGTCACCAACAGTATCGGTCGTGCTGAACAATGAAGGAGTTTCCGGGTCGTCAGTATCAGTTTCATTCGGCGAGTAATCATCACCGATTTGGATATTTGATTTGGATAAAACAAATGTACTATCTTCGGAGGCTGATTGTTCAGAAAAACTATCATGCTGATAATTTTGTGCGGTCACAGTTGTAATACTTGTGGAGAGGACAATCAATAATAACGATAAAAATAATGCAATCATTCTATTATAATTACTCTTTTTTTCTTTCATGAATATTGGTCCTTTCTTTTGGTTTTATTATAGTATAATTAATAACTTACGTTAATTATATCATAAAAGGAATATTCTGTAAACATTCATTAAATAAAATAACAAAAGAGGAACGCCACAGGACAAAAGGCGTTCCTCAAAAGAAGACAGGGTGTATTTTCTACACCGCCTGTATTATATAGCATATATTTTCTGTTTGTCAAGTTTGACAGGCGGTTTTTCGGAAAATATTTTTATTCTTTTTGTCATTAGAAAACAAGGCGTTATTTTGCTTGCAAAAACCGTCATATAATGGTATAATACTGTCGGAATAAGGTGAACCTTAAACGGTAAACGGCTAAGTCTTGCTCTCGAAAGGGGGCGTTGCCGATGGAGTACATAATAATAATTTTAATTGTTGTTTTATATACTGTCATTGCAATAAAAAAGAAGTAGCCGCCCGGTCTGCAAAACTAGCGGCTAAATCTTTTTAACGCTTTTTTTGGGGCTAGCCGTCTATCGGTTTGCCTTATTTCACTTATATTATATCACGGTTTGTGAAAATGTCAAGTTTTAAAAACAAAATAACCGCATTTTTGGTTGACAACCCTTATTACATAGAGTATAATGCTATTGTAACATGGTTTGAGTGTGATGTCTCTCAGAAGACATTGGTTTGAGGAAACAGGTCGGATTTTTCCCTTAAAGGGAGAAGTCCGGCTTTTTTGCGTTATAGGGTAACCCAAAACGCCCACAAATAAAATTCGGTAATCACAAGATAGACCGACCTTAACTCTGTATTTATGCAGAGAGGGTCGGTCTTTTTTGTTTTTACATAAACCGTAAGGTCAGAACGGTAAGCATATCTGAAAAGATTTTTACACTGTATTCGGGATTTCTTTAAGGTATGCCTCACCGCCGACAAAACAGGAAGGGACTGATGTGTTATCAGTGAAAAATGCCAAACGCTGATGCCGATTACAATTAAGGACGACAAAAATGTAATCAGCGTCACGAACTACGCGGATACGGTGGTGTTTGACGGAAATAAAAACATTATCGTATTAAGGTTCGGAGGTTATCCGGAAACGGTGCAGTCTATGTCGGACGCAATATTCAGCGATTGCAGCGTCTCGGTAAGACTGCCGGGCGAAAAGACAGATACCGTGCTTTCAAGTAAAGGGGTGAG
>JBJEOD010000216.1:0-2009 GCA_051880535.1 Acutalibacteraceae bacterium
ACTCACTAAAATATTTGAGGGCAAAAAGGCGCTTGACGCGGTTGATTTAACGGTCGAGGACGGCTCGATTTACGGGCTTGTTGGCTCAAACGGCTCGGGAAAATCCACCCTCTTAAGGCTTGCCGCGGGGATTTATATGCCCGACGGCGGCGATATTACCGCGGACGGGGAGCGGATTTTCGACAATTTTCTCCAAAAAAAGCAAATCGCTTATTTAGGCGACACGCCGTATTTTATGCCCAACGCTTCAATAAACGAGCTTGCAAGGTTTTACCGCTTAATGTATCCAAGCTTTGACAACAAGCTTTACAACCGACTGCTTGAGATTTTCCCGCTCGACTACAAGGCGAGAATCGCCACAATGTCTAAGGGAATGCAGCGGCAGGCGGCGCTTATTATGGCTATCGCCTCCTCGCCTAAATATTTGCTTTTGGACGAGGCCTTCGACGGGCTTGACCCCGTTATAAGAAAGGTGCTTAAAAATATTCTTATCGAGGGAGCGGAAAGCCGCTCTATGACGACGGTTATCGCCTCCCACAATTTAAGGGAGCTTGAAGACCTCTGTGACCATGTGGGGCTTATCCACGGCGGAAAAATTCTTTTCAGCGACGAGGTGGAAAAGCTTAAGGGCAAGCTTCACAAGGTGCAGGCGGCGTTTTCGCAGATTCCCGAGGTGTCGGTTTTCTCGGGGCTTGACCTTTTAAAGGTCGAGCGGAGCGGCTCGATTATCCAGATGATCGTCCGCGGCGACGAGGAGGAAATAATGCGCTATATTAACCGACTTTCACCGATTTTTTCGGAGTGTATAGAGCCGACCCTTGAGGAAATGTTTGTATATGAACTGGAGGTGACGGGTTATGACGTCAAAAGCATTATCTCATAAATATTATCCGTCGCTGAAGCTCTACAGATATTCTGTAAAGCGAACAATGGGGCTTACGGTGCTTATGACGATATTTATGCTGCTGCTTTGCCCCGGCTATGTCGTTATGCATATCAACAACCGCTTAGACAGTTCGGAAGTAGAGGTTTACAATTTTGATAGAACCGCACCCACCCTTATTCTTGGGGTTATGGTTATCACCTGCGCCGCGGCTCTGGTTTATCTTTTTATCAATTTTGCATTTCTTTACAGCCGCAGCGGGAGCGACTTTTTCCATTCCCTGCCCAACTCCCGCTCGGGACTGCTGGCGGCAAGGTTTTTTGCGAGCATAGTGCCGATTTTACTGCCTATGGCCCTTACCTACGCATCAATGTGCGGAATTCTGGCGTTCGACTATATTGAGGGCAGTATAAGGCTTATTTTAACCGGCTTTATTTACAATATTTTAATCCTTGTTATGTGCGCGGCGTTTACAATGATTTTTATTGTCTGCGCGGGAAGTATTTTTGATTTAATAATCTCTTTTGTAACCTTTAATATCGGCGCGGTCACCCTTCAGCTTATTAATTCCGCGCTGTGTCAGTATTATCTTTTGGGCTATCCCTCCGACACGGAGTACAAGCTGCTTATGCTTTCAACGCCTTTTTATTACGCCTTTGAGGGCTTTTTTGAGCTTTTAGGCGGTGAAATGCGCTACGGCGACGCCTACCCGATTTTCACCTCAAAGTTAATAATTATCACCGCCCTTTCGCTTGCCGCCGCCTTTCTGCTTTACAAGCGCCGCAAGAGCGAGAAAAGCGGAGTTTCCTACGCCTACAGGTTTATTTACATAATCTGTGCGCTGATTATCGGGGTTATAGGGGCGTATCTTGTCGGAATAATTTTCTCGGAGGGAGAGCTAAATTTCCTCTTCTGGATTTTCGCGGTTGTCGGCGGATTGCTCGCTGCTGTCACCTTCGGCGCGATTAACGACCGCGGCTTTAAGACGGTTAAAAAATCGCTTATAACAGGCGGTTGCTCGGTGATTTGTATGGCGGCGCTTTCTCTTTGCCTGTGGAGCGGCTTTTTCGGCTATACAACCCGAATACCCCGCGCGGATAAGGTGGAGTCCGCAAGAGTGTTCTTT
>JBJEOD010000217.1:0-9146 GCA_051880535.1 Acutalibacteraceae bacterium
GCTTGCTTGCGCGTTTAAGCAAATTCAAATGACCGTAGTGAAGCAAATCAAAAGTGCCGTAGGTGATCACCGTTTTCATAGCTTTTCCCCCCTGAAGATACAATTATTCAGCCATATGCGCAAGAATCCATTCGGCGGCAGCTTTTGAGGCTGTACCTTTATCGGAAAAATTTTGTTCACTTAAAAAAGCGTTCAATTCTTCAAAATATTTTTCATCATCAAAGCTTGAAATGCGCTCTTCCAATTCTTCATTATTTTGACAAACCTTGAAAGGAAAATCAAAAAGGCTGAAATAAAAGCCTCTGTCATCCATATAATCCGATATATCATCAGCATAAAAAAGCGCTCTGCGTTTTAGCAATGCAAAATCAAAAATCACCGAAGAATAATCGGTAATTAAAAATTCGCTTATCATATACAGTTCTTGTATATCCGGATAATGCGAGGCATTAACTACATAACGACTGTCAAAATCGATATTATCTGCCGCGGCAAATATATTCGGATGCAGTCTGAGCATAATTTTCCACGAACCGCCGAAACGTTTTTCCAGCGCCTTACAGCAGCGCTCATAGTTAAGAGTATATGCCTGAAGCCCTGAATTTTTTCTGAATGTAGGCGCATACAAAAGCAGGTGCACATCCTCATCTATGCCAAGTTTATTTCTGATTTGCCGGACTTCTTCATCGCAAAAGTTGAACAATCGGTCATTCCTCGGAAGTCCCTTTTGCAAAATCTCGCCGCTATACCAAAAATCCTCACGGTAAACCTTGGTAAGCGCATTGCAGTTTGAAAGCATAACATCGGTTTGAAGAGCATCACGTTTCGCCTGCTTTACATAGTTTGCCTCAAGCTCGCTTTCAACAGCACGCTCTACCTTTTTGAGAGTAAAACCTCCGTGCCAGGTTTGCATATAGTACTGATTTTTCTTTTTCATACAGTACTCTTTACGACTGTTATCAACCCATATTTTTGCCGTGGATATTTCATAAATATACCTAAATCCTCTAAATCTTACAACTCTAAAGTTTTCAGGCACAACCGGATTTTCACGACCGTTGCTTACCCAAACGAAATCAATATTGTCTGCGCTTTTTCTTAATTCCTCAGCTATATATTTTGGATTGTCACTATATCCTCGTCCATAGTACGATTGAAATACGATTTTATTTTCATCAATTGGTAAGGCACGGCATATTATCCAAAACATCCGCCTTAAAATTCTTAATAATAGATTCATCGCTCAGACCCCTCAGAAACCGTATTGAGTTTTCTATAAACAATAAATACCCTGTAAACAAAAATTGACAGTTCGGAAAAAGAAGTCATGCCTGCCAATGTGACTGCCGAAAAACTATCAGTCAAAATCAATACTGCCAGCCCTACCATATGAATAACAGTACCTACAAAGATTGAAATATTTGCATGTTTTGATATTCCGAGTGCTCCCATAATCGGAAAACCAAAAATATAGCTTGGTAAAATAACTGCTATAGCAGGTAAAAAAGCCCGTAAAATATCGGCTGTGCCGACATATTCTGCACCGAAAACAAAAACACAAATGGGTCTTGCAAAAATACCGACGATTACGCATCCGACAATAATAATCGGCATTAATATTTTCAGCGTTTTTTTTGCGGGTTTAAAATCACGGTTTTTAACCATATAAGGATACAGACTGTCAGAAATCGGAGATAATCCGTTTTTAGCGGTAGAAACTATCTTATCAGCTGATGTATAATATCCTGTTACTATACCTGTTTTATCGATAAATCCCAATAATACCGTATTGGTTGCACTGTAAACAGTAGTTGCAATTCTTGAATAAAAGAAAAATGAAGAGCGCTTTAAATCGGAAATAATTTGATTTGACGTAACCTTAGCAAAATGGAAATGCAGTGATTTGAATAAATGCAAATAAGCGGCGATTACAGCACCCGCATTTCCGATAAGTAACAGCAGGGGAACGACAATATAATCATCCGACGAATTCATAAATACGAATATCATTATGCAAAAAAAGAATTTAATAATGACAGTACGAACGGTAACCGCTGTCATTCTCTCCAATCCGCGGTAAATATAGTCAGGCATAAATGAATTGACTGCATATGCTGCAAGATAGGTAAAATATAAAAGCTTGTGCTCGGAAAACTTCGGAACAGTAAAGCAAAGCAAGGTCATTACCGCAAAGCTGATAACAGCAAAAATTACTTTTATAACGGCAATTGATGTAATTTTTCTGCATATATAATCTCTGTCCTCTCTGTTTAAAGAGATATCCTCCGTTGCCGAAAGTAAAAATCCAAAATCCATAAACAGTTGGAAATAGGTCATAACTGCAACTGCAACACCAAGCATACCGTATATTTCCGGCCCCAAAATCCGCGATTGATACGGAACCGTTAGAAAACTGAAAAGATATGTTGAAAATTGCAAAATATAAAGCATCAATGTGTTTTTCATCAGTACTTTGGATTTTGATTCCATATTCTTGAAACTAAACATTCTTTGCTCCCTTGATCAATCGGTTAAACACAGTAAGACATTCAATAATAAAATATCTTTTTTTGAGTGCCAGTTTCAGCACTGCCTTTTCGTTCTTGCGCAAAAGTCCTATATACGGATTTTGCAATGGTTCCCTAACATTTTTTTTGAGATTTTCTAATAATACATTTAAATACTTCTTGTAATTTCCTGCCTTACGGTACATTTCAAGACACGGTAAAAGAAAAGCGTGATATATTGTTATAAAATTCAATACTTCAAAGTATTTTTTATAAAAATTATTTCGCTTATAATAATCGGTCAAATCATTAATTGCCGCTATTCTTTCTTTAACAATTCTGTCAAAATCGGGTGTATGCATAATTGAATTACTGCGCTGCAAATAATAATACATTGGCTCGCTTTTAATTTTCATTATCCGCTCAGCAAACAGAATAAGCTTTGGAATAGTTCTTAAATCCTCATACCAAACCTTTTCTGGGAAAAAAATATTATTATCCTTAAAGAGGGACGTTTTATATAATTTATCCCAGGCTGTCGGATTTTTAGGAATAATGTTAATTTCATCTTCCGAAAGAATTTTATTGTCAGGTAACGGAGCGCTGTATACTACTCCGGTTAGCCCGCTTTCATCAACACTTACCGCATCAAACAAAACCATATCGCAGCTATTTGCTTTTGCTGTGGCGATACACTGTTCAAGCAACCGAGGATGTATATAATCGTCGCTGTCAAGAAACAGAATATACTCCGTATTACAATTTCTTATGCCGGTATTTCTTGCCCCGCCGAGACCTTTATTTTCCTGATGGATAACCTTGATTTTTTTATTATTTTCAGCCAACTCATTGCATAACGACGCACTGTTATCAGTTGAACCGTCGTCCACCAATATTATTTCATAATCTTCATAAGTCTGAGCTTCTACGCTGTGAACGCATTTTTTTAAATAGTTTTCAACATTATAAACAGGTATTATCACCGTTATATCCGACATTCGATTTCTTCCTATCTGAATTTGTTTAATTGACTGAGCAGCTTGATCATTCCGTACATTTTACGTTTGGAAAAAGCAAAAATAATTTTATGCCTTAAAGTCAGCTTTTCGTTTACAAAGCTGTTTTTCTTGAAATCAGGAAAATTCTTAAATGTAAAATCATAAAAGCTATTCAACAGCGGATGATGAATATCATCAGTTGCGACCCTTAATGTGCACAGCACCATAACATGCATTACAGTCATAAAGCAAAGCTGTTGATAATACTTATCAAAAGCGCCTTTTTCTCTGTAAAAATCCAAAATATCCGAAACAACCTCAAGCATATCGGAATTACGGTCTGTATCCTTAACATGCATTATGGAGTTTTTACGTTGAAGATAGTTATAAAAGACCTTGTCCGTAACCGTAACTTTATCCGCACAAAGCATTATTTTAGGCGCCACGCACAAATCCTCATACCACATCTGTTCAGGATATCTGATATTATTCTTAATAAAAATATCGCGCTTAAATAACTTATTACAAGTATATGGATCAACAGAAAAAATATCTGCTCTTTCATCCGAATCTATATTACGTATTCCGCTGTTTGACGGGCGCTTTGTTTCAATTAATTTACCGTCCTCATCAATATAATCCATTCCGAACAAAACTAAATCCGAGTCATTATCAATGGCAGTATTATAAAGGTATGAAAGCATGTTTTCTTTTATAGAATCATCGCTGTCGATGAAGAGAAGATAATTCCCGCAGGCTTCTTCTATTCCCCTATTGCGCGCTCCACCAAGACCCTTGTTCTTTTGATGTATAACCTTTATTTGTGAATATTTTAAACTGTATTCATCACATATTTTGCCGCTTTCGTCAGTGGAGCCGTCATCTACTAAAATTATTTCATATTCCGAGAAATCCTGTGCCAATATACTTTGAATACATTTTTTCAAATACTTCTCAACATTATATACCGGGACTATTACACTGATTTTCGTCATTGTTGCTACACTCCCCGCTTTTTTTAAGCATTAATCCAAGCAAATACCAAAACAGCATCATATTAGCTGATATTGCGTATATTATTTCCGAAACAAACATAGCCGACGCCAAAGCAACCACTAACAGAGTAAATATCATAGAGCAGAGTGAATAATCCTCAGTTCCGAATGACCTGTATACTGTTTTTATCAAATGGATTCCCGCATATATAATCATTATAAGCAAAATTATAAGACCTATAATACCCTGTCCGACAAGAACATTAAATAAAATATTATGATAATTATTGAAAATACCGTGGTCATTATTTATCAAATAAGTTTTTGGAAGGTTTTCTTTTACAAAGCTCACGACACTTTCAAACGATACGCCGAAAATCGGTTTTAATTCTACGGTTTCCAAAGCGCTTAGCCATAAATCAAATCTTCGGTTACTGATATCCTGTTCAATGTCCTTCTCCCGCCCAACTTTATACTTTTCGAAAGTTTCTTCCGATTGTTCGTCAGGCTCATTTTCGGCAATTGAAGAAATTACAGTATTATACACCTTATTGACTGATTTAACAGTCAAGACGCCGAAAACACCTATAAAGATTGCCGAACAGATACAAAGCAGATTTTTAAGAAATTTCCGAATATGAAGATTTACTTCAGTAAGACGTAAGTACGAATAAATCGCCAATGCCGCAAAAGCAACTACCAAACCGGTACGCGAATCTGAGAATGCAATATAAAGCGTCTGAAGGATAATGTTAATAATACATATCGCTCGCCAAATTGGCTTTTTATATTTGCCAATCGCATATAGCGAAACTATTATTGCCATATCCGATAAGACAGAAGCATAATTAGGATCTGTAAAAACGCCCCAAAGTCTTCCCCAAACAAATCCGGAGAGTATGGTTTGCCCATTTCTGACAGCAATATTGCTATATCCGCAAAACATTAGAATAATACTGACGGAAACGGCCGCCATCATATAAAAGAAAAAGATCCCCAAAATAACCTTAATTTCACTTTTATACTCATCAAATTTTTTTCGCTCATCTGTGGTAAGCAAAAGACAAAATTCCATTCCCATAAATGCTAACGTTTTAATTCCGTTAATGTTCGCGTAACGTATATTGATAAAAAATGAAATTATATAGCTAACAATAAAAGCCAGTGAAAGCCAAAACATCTTACTATGAATAAAATAGCGATAATTAATCAGTCTGTATATTAATACTATTCCTGCCGAAGCAGTAGTCAAAAGCAACAGCACCGATATAATTTTTGTATGTGCAAAAAAAGAATTAAAAGTTGCCAATCCATAAGCCAAAAAGCAAATTTTGAACACAAACTCTGAAATTCCAAATATTTTATTGGTTAAAGTATTATCTTTCATTTTTCTCTCCTTGAAAATTCGCTACCTCATCTGCTTTGCCCCCGCAAAAATTACCGGCATTTTTTCCTTTACAATATAAATAAGCCTGCCGAATAAAAGGCAAAACCATGTTTTCTGTTTTTTTAAACATCTATATAAAATCCCCGCATAACCGTCGGCGCTTATAAACGGAGAAAGCTCCTTAAACATCTCGTCTTCAAAAACCGATTTTAAAAATGCTCTGCGGCTCTTACCGTCCATTCCGGAACGCTTATCACAGTTGCGCTGAAGAGCCGAAAAAATATACCTCGCATATATGTTGCCAAGCGTGGTTTTAACGCTGTCTGTACACATATCCCATCCGTGATACATTTCGAATATCATTTCAACTCTGCGGCGGTGAAGCGTGTAATAATCGGTTACAAACTTGTTTGTAAGGCTACCGTCAATCCGCTTCATATAATGGTACGGCGCAATATTCAATATATTAAGCGATTTAACATCTTCAAAAAAGTGAACGTTGAAAACAATATCCTCTATAAGCGTCACTTTTTCAAATTTAAGCTTCTTTTCCCGAATACGGTCAGTTTTGTAAAACTTATTCCACGCATATCCCAAAAAGGTCTTTTCTTCAAGCTTAATTACCGTGCGGCGCACTTCTTCACGGGAAGAAATACGTTCTTCACTTCCGTATTTAAGCTCATAGACCTTTGAAAGCCTGTCTTCCTTATTAAAATATTCCTCACGCACACCAAAAACTACGCAGTCCGCATTGTTTTCATCAAGCGAAGCTTTTACCCTTTCAAAAAGGTCCGGGTCAATATAATCGTCGGAATCCATAAACGTAACATATTCGCCGCTGACATATGAAAGTCCGGTATTGCGCGCGGCGCTTAAACCAAGATTTTTCTCGTGGTGAACGCACTTTATATTGTCGTATTGTTGAGCGTATTTTTCGCAAATCGCAGAACATCCGTCGGGCGAAGCATCGTCTACCAGAATTATTTCAAAATCGTTAAAGGTTTGTGCCAATACGCTTTCTACTGCTTTTTTAATGTGACTTTCCACATTATAAACAGGCATGACAACAGAAAATAGAATGTGCTTAACCATAAGGCTTTCTTTATCTCCCCGCCTTTAATTTAGCGAATGCCTTAGTATTACGCGATTTTACCGCGGAAATCACGCTGCCCTCAAGCTTCGCAAGGGCGGCGCTGTTCCATTTTATGGGCAAAAGCATAAGCTTCATATATTTTGAGTTAGGTCTCGCTGTCCTTACAGCCTCTTTTGCGCGCTCAGAGGAAATCATTTTTTTGATTTCCGCCTTCTTTTCCTTTGCGGAAAGGGTGCAGCTGCGGTTGGTGACATTTTCAATACAGCCGATAACCCGCTCGATATACCGTCTTGCCAGAAACTCGCGGGTTTCGGGGGAATCAACCTGCCAATGCTCGTAAAGCTCCAGCATCCAGGTATGCTCCTCCTCCCGCTTTTCAAACATATCCGCACGGTATTTCGCGGTCTCGCTCTCAGAGCGCTTGCGGATAAAGTGATAATACCTTTCGGAGGTTACCGTAACCCGCTCGACGTCCCGCACAACGCTTAAATTAAATGGAAAATCGTCCCAGAAGGTTTCGGGGAAATAAAGCTTGTTTTCTAAGATATAGCTTGAAAGATAAAGCTTGTTCCACGGGGTGTAAAGCAGGTTTTTATCGAACAGCTTATGGGCGTTTTCCCTGAACTCACGGCTGTTTTTATAAACCGCGCTCTCGCAAAACTGCTGCTGTGAATATTTTTCGGTGTCCGAATAATAGGTGTCGATATAAAAGCCCGCAACTACAAGCTGTGCGCTGTCACGCTCAGCCAGATTATACATATCCTCAAGCATTGTAGGCTCCGCCCAGTCGTCGGAGTCCATAAAGTACATATACTTGCCTTTAGCCTTATCAATAGCGACGTTTCTTGCGCTCGGCGCGCCGCCGTTTTCCTTGTGGATAACAATAATGCGCGGGTCCTTTGCGGCGTATTCGTCGCAGATTTCGCCGCTCCTGTCCTTTGTGCCGTCGTCAACACAGAAAAACTCCCAATCGGTAAGGGTCTGGTTCTTAATACTCTCAATCGCCTTGCCGACATAATCCTCAACGCCGTATACAGGCATTATAACGCTAACCTTTATCTCGCTCATTATTTT
The DNA here is from genome assembly GCA_051880535.1 of Acutalibacteraceae bacterium. GTDB lineage: Bacteria > Bacillota > Clostridia > Oscillospirales > Acutalibacteraceae > UBA737. The sequence continues at coordinate 8,055 of JBJEOD010000217.1, forward strand.
CCAAACTCCCTGTCGGTAAGCTCCAAAGCGGAGGCTATAACCTTATCCATATCGTAATATTTGTACTCAGCCAAGCGGCCGCCGAAAAGCATATTTTCCTTTTTGTCCGCCAATTCCTTATATTTGCCGAAAAGCTCGGTATTTCTCTCATCATTTATCGGATAATAAGGCTCCATACCCTCTTTCCAATCGGCGGGATATTCGCGGGTTATCACGGTTTTGTCGCTTACCGTGCTTTCAAAATGCTTATGCTCTATTATGCGGGTATAGGGTATCTCGCGCTCGGTGTAATTGACAACCGCCACGCCCTGATGGTTTTCTTCGTCCAAAAGCTCGGTTTCAAACCTAAGGCTTCTGTATTCAAGCTTGCCGTAGCAGTAATCAAAAAGGGAATCAAGAGTACCCGTGTAAAGCACCTTTTCCGCCATGGCATCAAATTTCTCGCGGTCGGAGTTATAGTCGGTATCAAGCATAACGTCGCAGTCTGCAAAAAGCTTGTCCGTCAGCACATTGTAGCCGCCTATCGGTATGCCCTGATACGGGTCGTTAAAATAGTTGTTATCATAAATATATCTTACGGGCAGACGCTTGATAATAAAGCTCGGCAGCTCCTTACAGCTTCTTCCCCACTGCTTTTCGGTGTAGCCCTTAATAAGCTTGCGGTAAATATCCTCACCTACAAGGCTTATCGCCTGCTCCTCAAGGTTTTTAGGCTCGCCCTTTACGGCGGAGCGCTGTTTTTCGATAATAGCCTTTGCCTCGGCGGGGGTTCTTATACCCCACATCTTGCTGAAGGTGTTCATATTAAAGGGCATATTATACATCTCACCCTTATAGCAGGCAACGGGACAGTTGGTATATCTGTTAAATTCCGCAAGAGAATTTACAAAATCCCAAACGCGGCGGTTTGAGGTGTGAAATATATGCGCCCCGTACTTGTGTACGTGTATACCGCACACATCCTCGCAATAAATATTGCCGCCCAGATGGGACCTTTTTTCAATAACAAGACATTTTTTGCCGTTTTCGGCGGCTCGGTATGCAAACACAGCGGAGAACAAACCTCCGCCGACCAGAAGATAATCGTATTTT
>JBJEOD010000218.1:0-2007 GCA_051880535.1 Acutalibacteraceae bacterium
CCCCGATGAAATCGGAGTTTTTCGCAGGGCATCTTTTTTGTTACCCTTTTATGGTTGCGGAGGCAGGACTTGAACCTACGACCTTCGGGTTATGAGCCCGACGAGCTACCAGCTGCTCCACTCCGCGATATTTAACTGTTTTTTGCTGTAAATATATTATACACCATATCAGGGAATAATGCAACCCTTTTTTTAAAAAATACCGATATTTTTTAAAACGGGCTACAGGCAGGGGAGAGGGGGAAAATATCCGCCGTGCGTGAATTTACACGGCGGATAAAGTAGTTAAGCTTATGCGCCGAATTTAGCTACGTTGAGCTTAATTCCCGGGCCCATTGTAGTTGCTACTACGCAGGACTTAATATACTGACCCTTTGTAGCGGCGGGTTTTGCCTTAACAATAGCCGCCATAAGAGCGTCGAGGTTTTCCTTAAGCTTTTCGGGACCGAAGGAAACCTTGCCGATGGGGCAGTGAATGATGTTGGTCTTATCAAGACGGTACTCAATTTTACCAGCCTTTGCCTCGGTTACAGCCTTGGCAACGTCAGGAGTTACAGTACCTGCCTTCGGGGTAGGCATAAGACCGCGCGGTCCTAAAACCTTACCGAGACGTCCTACAACGCCCATCATATCGGGTGTTGCGATTACAACGTCAAAATCAAGCCAGTTTTCATTCTGAATCTTAGCCACAAGCTCTTCAGCGCCGACATAATCAGCGCCTGCTGCCTTAGCGGCGTCAGCCTTGTCGCCCTTGGCGAAAACAAGAGCTCTTACGGTTTTACCTGTGCCGTTGGGGAGAATAACCGCGCCTCTGACCTGCTGGTCGGCATGGCGGGAATCTACGCCGAGACGTACATGGATTTCAACCGTTTCATCAAATTTCGCGGTTCCGGTCTTAACTGCGATCGAAACAGCCTCGTCAACATCGTAAAACTTACCTGTTTCGATAAGCTTTGCGCTGTCATTATACTTTTTACCGTGTTTCATTGTTTACCTCCCAATAAGTGGTTAAATCGGAATTTTCCTCCCACAAGAGAGAATTAATCGACAACTTCGACGCCCATACTGCGAGCTGTTCCGGCTATCATACTCATAGCCGACTCAATGCTTGCTGCGTTAAGGTCGGGCATTTTGGTTTCAGCGATCTTCTTTATTTGCTCTCTGGTGATCTTGGCAACCTTGGTTTTGTTAGGTGTGCCGGAAGCACTCTCAATGCCGCAAGCCTTCTTAATAAGAACGGCTGCCGGCGGAGTCTTTGTAACGAAACTGAAGGAGCGGTCTGCATATACGGTAATTACTACCGGAATAATAAGACCAGCGTCGTTCTTTGTTCTCTCGTTAAACTCCTTTGTGAACGCCATAATGTTGACGCCGTGCTGACCGAGAGCAGGACCTACCGGCGGAGCCGGTGTAGCCTTACCTGCAGGAATCTGCAGCTTGATGTAACCTGTGATTTTCTGAGCCATTTATTTGCACCTCCATTATTCGTGGTAACAGCGCCTTGCGACGCCTGGCGGAACGGTCATATTCCGCTCCTCCCACCGTGGCACTAACCTGTGCCGGGGTAACCGCCCGATTTTCGGACGTTAATAAGCATTTCTGCATATTAATGAATTAATCGTCAAGCGAGATCTGGTCAAGCTCAAACTCGACCGGTGTTTCTCTGCCGAACATAGAGAGCGCGACGCAAACGCTGTTGTTGGCGGTATCGACCGACTTAACCACGCCTGTGTAGCCCTCAAGCGGGCCGCTGATAATTTTAACATTATCGCCCGCGGAGTAGCCGACCTCAACGCTGTGCTTTTCAACGCCTAAGGCGACAACCTCTTCATTTGTAAGCGGAACCGGCTTTGAAGCAGGCCCCACAAAGCCCGTGCAGCCGCGTATGTTTCTTACCACATACCAGCTGTCGTCGGTGACTATCATTTTAATGAGCACATAGCCAGGGAAAATTTTGCGCTCAACCTCGCGCTTTTTATCTTCCTTAACCTCGGTGACGGTTTCGGT
>JBJEOD010000219.1:0-9144 GCA_051880535.1 Acutalibacteraceae bacterium
ATAGGCAATATCGGGTACAACATAGGTCGGAACGCCGTTTGCGCGTACCAGCACAAAGTCCTTGTCACAGCCGAAGTTGGTCGCCTTAAACCAAAGGGCATTTTCCTGTTCGTAGGTGTGGCCGCTCTGCTTTAAAAGCTCGATAATCCTGTCGGTCTCCCCGCTTTCGTGGAGCGAGCTTTCCTTAAACCAGGTGTCGTAATGAATACGGTATTTTGCAAGGTCGTCGTGAAGCCCCTGAATATTCTTAGGTAGGGCAAATTCAACAAGAGCCTTTCTGCGCTCCTCCTCGGATTTTTCCACATAGCTGTCACCGTGGATTTCGGCAAACGCCTTTGCGTGATTGATAATATCCTCGCCGTGGTAGGAATCCTCAGGCATTGTGATGCCGTCCTTATAAAGCTGTAAATAGCGAAGGTCCAGAGACAAAGCGAATTTATTAATCTGGTTGCCCGCGTCGTTAATATAAAACTCACGCTCGGTGTAATAGCCCGCCGCCTCTAAGACCGCAGCCAGACAGTCGCCCAGCGCCCCGCCGCGCGCGTTTCCTATGTGCATGGGACCTGTAGGATTAGCCGAAACAAATTCCACCAAAACCCGCTTGCCCGCGCCGAAATCGCTCTTCCCGTAATCCGCGCCCTTTAGGTCAACATCAGCTAAAATATCGGCGTAATACCTGTCTGACAAAAAGAAGTTGATAAAGCCGGGACCCGCGACCTCGCTTTTTTCTATATAAGTTCCCGAAAAGTCAAATTCCGCGGTCAGAATCTCCGCTATCTCCCGCGGCGATTTGTGAAAAAGCCTTGCCCAGACCATAGCGGCGTTTACCGCTAAGTCGCCGTGCTCCCTGCTTTGCGGCACCGAGACCGAAAACTCGGTAAGCTCGGCGGTATCAAGAATACCCTTATCCATTGCCGACCTTGCGGCGTTTAAAACGCAGGCGTTAATTTGTTCCTTTGATTTTGCTACAAGCAGTGACATTTATTTTACTCCTCTTATCGAAATTTTTACCGTATTGCGGCTTACAAGCTTTAAATTTGAATCTATGGTATATTTCATTGAAATATCGCCGCCGTCCGCCGTTAAATTTGTCTTTACCCTTTCGCCCGAAATGCCAATAAGCAGCTCGCCCGCGTCGGTGTTGTAGGCGCAGACGCTTCGCTTGCCCTCCTCTACGACAAGTCGGCTTTCAACCGCGCCCGTACGTTGCAGGATAACCGAGCTGTCGGGCTTTATATAGATTGAGGTTTTAACCTTTCCCATACCTAACATTTCGGTCTCGTCATAGGTTAAAAAATAACTGCCGTTTTTTTCGCCGAACCGTCCGTCGGTCATAAGCTCAATCGGGTCGCCCCCGTCCGAGCCTTTTATACTTATTATAACATCCTTCATCATAAGTCGTTCAAATCCACCTGTTCTACCCTGCCGTCGTCCAATTCCTCACCCAAAAGCACGGAAGCGAGGGTTTTAAAGGAGTCGGGCTTATCGCTGACATAAAATTTATGCGTGCCTATATTTTCTTCGACGTTTTCAGCACCGTTCGCCTTAATGTAATCGGCGACCGCTACTGAAACCGCGACACCGGGGTTAATAAGCTTAATCTTACCGTCCGTCACCTTTTTTATCGCCTTTTCAAGTACGGGATAGTGGGTACAGCCCATTATCAGGGTGTCGCACCCCGCGCTTATTATTGGCTTTAAATAGCGGCTTACGGTCTCGGTTACCACAATATCGTCTTCCGAGCACCAGCCCGATTCAACAAGCGGCACAAAAAGCGGACAGCTCGCGGCGGTAACCTGAGCGGCGGGCATAAGCTTTAAAAGCTCCCTTTTGTGACTGCCGCTCGATACCGTAGCCGAGGTGCCGATAACCCCGATTTTACGGTTTTTTGTCGCCTTTACCGCCGCCGCCGCCGCGTGGGTAACCATTTCAAAAAAAGGAACGGGAAGGCTTTTAGCGTCATCTGCCGCCACCGAGGACACCGTACCGCAGGCGGCGATAATGAGCTTAACGCCGTGTTGCAGTAAAAAGCGTTCGTCCTCCGCGGCGTATTTTTTAATTGTTTCGCGGCTCCGCGTTCCGTAGGGAACGCGCCCCGTGTCGCCGAAATAGACAATATCCTCGTTAGGGATTTGCTTTATAAGCTCCCTTACCACCGTAAGCCCGCCGAGTCCCGAGTCAAACACGCCTATTGCACGACCGTCCGCCATGCAATCAACCCCTTATTCTTTAATTCATTATATAATACCACATATTTGCGTTATTCGCAACCGTAAAAATCAAAACTGATAAAAAATTAAATTACTTGCCCCTCTAAATCATATAACAGCTTGACTGTTACAGTATAATATGGTAAAATTTGAAAATACGATTTTAAGCTTCGGAGGACAGTATGGGAATTATGGAATTGTTTTTTATCGCTCTCGGGCTTTCAATGGACGCCTTTGCGGTCTCGGTATGCAAGGGGCTTTCTACGCAGTGGTTAAAGCCGCGGCATTACCTCGCTGTCGGTCTATGGTTTGGGGGCTTTCAGGCACTTATGCCCTTTATCGGTTATCTTTTAGGCTCCTCCTTTGAAAGCTATATCACAGAATACGACCATTGGATTGCCTTTATTTTGCTTGCCTTTATAGGCGGAAATATGCTTAAGGAGGGGCTTTCAAAGCAGGAGGATACCGTAAATTCTTCCTTTGGTATTGCTTCTATGGCAGTATTGGCGGTCGCTACAAGCATCGACGCGCTTGCTGTGGGCATCACCTTTGCGCTCTTACCCGACGTAAATATTGCCGCGGCGGTTATTTTTATAGGCGTTATCACCCTCGCCCTCTCCTGTGTGGGGCTTAAGATAGGAAACGTTTTCGGTCTCAAATACAAAAGCAAGGCGGAAATCGCGGGCGGCGTGATTCTGATTCTTATAGGCTTAAAAATATTGCTTGAGCATTTGGGAGTAATAAACTTTTAATATAAATTCGTAATTCGTAATGCGCAATTCGGAATTACTTCTTTATTAATAACGGACAGTCGAGAACACGAGTCCCTACGATGGCTTAATTCAACCTTGTAGGGACAGGCGTTCTCGACTGTCCGTCACATTTTTTATCCTTTAAATTGAATATTTATCAATCTCGGCAAGCTCTTCCTGCGTAAACGCGGTGTTCTCAACCGCCTTGATATTGTCGAGTATCTGCGAGGGCTTTGAAGCGCCTATCAGCACGGAGGTCACCGCGCCGTCCTTAAGTACCCACGAAAGCGCCATTTCGGCTAAGCTTTGTCCCCTGTTTTTCGCAATTTCAGAAAGCCCTCTTATCTGAGCAAGCCTTTCCTCGGTAACTGCCGAGGCGGTTAAAAACCTGCCGTCGGTTTTAATGCGGCTGTCCTCGGGGATACCCTTTAAATAACGGTCGGTAAGCATACCCTGTGCAAGGGGGCTGAATGCGATAATGCCTTTTTTAAGGCGAACTGCGGTTTCCTTAAGACCGTTATGCTCGATAGTGCGGTCGAAAATCGAATAGCGGTTCTGATTGATAACAAAGGGACAATGCAGCTCGCTCAATATTTCTGTAGCTATTTGGAGCCTTTCGCCGTCATAGTTTGAAAGCCCGACATAAAGCGCCTTACCGCTGTTTACGGCAGATGCCAGCGCCCCCATAGTCTCCTCAAGCGGAGTTTCGGGGTCGGGGCGGTGGTGGTAAAAAATATCAACATACTCAAGCCCCATACGCTTAAGGCTTGCATCTAAGCTTGACAGCAAATACTTGCGGCTGCCCCAGTCGCCGTAGGGTCCGTCCCACATTGTGTAGCCTGCCTTTGTGCTGATTATCAGCTCGTCGCAGTAGGAATAAAGCTCCTCTCGCAAAATTTTTCCGAAATTCTTTTCGGCACTCCCCGCCTCGGGACCGTAGTTATTGGCAAGGTCAAAGTGGGTTATGCCGTTATCAAAGGCGGTAAAGCACATATCCTTCATATTATCGTAACGCGCGGTGTCGCCGAAGTTGTGCCAAAGCCCAAGCGATACCGCGGGCAGCTTAAGTCCGCTTGCCCCACAGCGGTTATAGACCGCGTTTTCATATCTTTTTTCATTTGCTGTATACATAATTTTCCTCCGATTATTTGAATCTGAAAAGTATTTTTTGAATGTCATTGTCAAAAAGGTTTTCCTTTGTAACCGTAGTAACATCGGTATAAAGCTCGCCGTCCTGCACGCTTTCGCCCGAAATAAGCGCGGCGGCCTTTTCAACCCCCAAATATCCCATTGCAAAGGGATTTTGAACTATAAGCGCGTCCATTTCCCCCGTTTCAAGCATACCGACAGAGATAAGGTTGCTGTCAAAGCCCACGGCGCGCACCCTCTCTGAAAAGCCAAGCTCTTTTACGGCGTTGCCGACCCCTAAGGTCATCCATTCGTTAAAGCCGACTATTACGTTTATGCGCGGATCCTGGGTTAAAAGCCTTTTTGCGGCGGCGGTCGCGCTTTCCTCATTGCTTTCGGCCGTAACCGAAGATAGTATCTGCGCGTTCTCAAAGGAGCTTACATACTGCTTAAAGCCCTCCTCGCGTTGATTGCCGTTATCCGTGTCGGCGTTATAATTGACAAGCCCGATATAGATATTCGATTCTTTTGCAAAGCCGTCCAGCGCCGCCTTTCCTGCGGCTCTTCCCGCGGCGGCGTTATCCGTCCCGATAAACAGACTCACCGCGTCCGAATTAACGTCGCTGTCAATCGTAATAACCTTAACCCCGTCGCGGACGGCGGCGTTAAGAGTATCAACAGATTTATTGTAATCTATCGCCGAAAGCACAATAGCGTCCGCTCCGTTTTTTACTGCGGCTTCAATCAGAGCGTTCTGTGCGACGTAGTCCTCCTCGTTTTCGGGTCCCTCGAAGCTGACCGTAACATTGTACTCGGTCGCGGCGGATAGCACCCCGTTTTTGACATTGTGCCAGAAGTCCGAGCTTACCGCCTTTGCAATCACGGCGACATACTTTTTTGAGTCGGTCTTTGAGCAGGCGCATAGCCCTGCGGCAACCGCAAAAGCCAAAATAAGCGAGATTATTTTTTTAAAGCCCATCCTGCGCCTCCTTATCTATTTTAGGTATACGCACCGTCACGGTGGTGCCTACGTCAAGCTCGCTTTCAACAGAAAGCCCGTATTTTTCTCCGAAGTAAATTTTAAGTCGGTCGTTAACGTTTTTGACCCCTATTCCGCCCGAGTCACTGCGCTCCTTGGCAAGAATTTTACGGCATTGCTCCTCGGTCATACCAACGCCGTTATCCGAAACGTTAATTAAAATATCGTCGCCGCCGTCGTTTGCGGGCTTAACTGTAATTTTGATTTCTCCCTCGTCCACCATACGGTCGATACCGTGATAAATAGCATTTTCGATAAGCGGCTGGACGGTTATCTTATTGCAAAGGCAGTCCATAAGCTCTGGGGAAGCATCGATTTTATACGAAAACTGACTGCGGTAGCGGTAGCTTTGTATTATAAGATAGTTTTCGGCGTGCTGAAGCTCCTCCTTAATTGTGATAAGCTCTCTGCCTCGGCTTATGCTTATCCTGAAAAGGCGTGCAAGCGCTCTTACCATTTCCGCCGCGTCGTGGGTCTTGCCCTGCTCGCACATCCACTGTATAGAGTCAAGGGTATTATAAAGAAAATGCGGGTTAATCTGCGCCTGAAGCGCCTTAAGCTCGGTTTTTCTAAGCTCCTTTTCCTCGGTATGTACGCGCTCCATAAGGCTTTGTATGGTTTTCGCCATATGCTCAAAAGAGGAGGAGAGTATTTTAAGCTCGGTTACAGCTTCGTTTCCGCCCGAATACTTAAATTCCTCCGCCTGCCTTTCAAACGCCTTCATAGCCTTAATAAGCGAACGCACAGGAGCGTTTACTATCCTTGAATATACCTTTAATACTATAAGCGCAATAACGCCGCAGAATAAAAACGATACGGCGATGCTCGAAATAATCTGGGTTCTTCTTTCAACCGCAAGCTCGTCTGTAAAGCTTAAGCCTACAACCCGCCAAAGACCGTCATCTGTAGTGGTAAGGGCATATATCACGTTTTTTTCGTAATGCACTCCGTCTGAGAGCTTCTTGACAAGCTCGGTATTTTCGGTCTTGATTCCTGAAAAAATGAGCTGCTGCTGTGGATGGTATATAATGTTCCCCTCTCCGTCGGTTATAAAGCAGTAGCCGTGTCTTCCTATTCCCACATTATCTATGTACTTAGCGATTTCGGAAAATTCGTAGTCTATCGCGACATATACGCCATCACCTAAAACGGGTGTATCGGTTTTCGCCGCAAGGGTCACAACCCAGGGGTACTCCCCCTCAAAGACAGTCTGAACGTGGGGGCTTGAAAGGGCAAAGCCCTCGGCGCCTTCAAAAAGCTCCTTATCAAAGGAAAGGTCTCTGTAAATTTGGCTTTTAACCGAGGTATCACCGTTTGTGGCGGCGATAATTTCCCCGTCCCCGCCGTAGACCGTAACCGCGTAAATATCCTTTTGCATACGGGTTATTACCGATATTTTATTATCAAAATCGGTGCTGTCGGTGCAGGCGGCGACCGTTTCCCCTATAAATTCCAGCTTTTCCCGCATTGAATCGAGGTTGTTGTTAACCGCAAGTGCTGTCTGCCCCACCGCCTGTTCGGAGCTGAGCTTTGCGTCCCTTATAAGCGCGGTGCTGTAAACCGAGGCAAAAATAAATATGCAGACCGAAACGGCGACCGCAGAAGCCGCTGTGATGGAAAGAATACTGAGCGCCGACAGACTTATGGAAAATTTGCGGCGTTTTGTCTTCATTATTCCTCACCCCTGTTAACACTTCTTACCCTGTTCGGCGAATCTCCGTAAAATCTTTTAAAGCAGTAGCTGAAATAGTGCTGGTCGCTGTAGCCGCATTTCTCGGAGATTTCAAGCACCTTCATATTGGTGCATACAAGCATATCGTGCGCCGCCTTCATTCTCCGCTCGGTAAGCAGGGTTACAAAGTTCTTTTTCTTGTGCTTTTTAATAAGCGCGCTTAAGTAATTGGGACTTACATTAAGCTCGTTGCTGACGCCGGTAAGCGACAGCTCCTCGTCCGAATAGCGCTCGTCTATAATCTGGAGCGCACGGTCGCACAGAATTTCGGTATCCCTTCTCTGGGAGCGAGAAATAAGCCTTCTCGCCTCCCTGCAAAAGGAGATAAGCTCATTTTTCATCACGTTTTCGCTGGTGTAGGAGGTAATGCGGGCGAAAATCGGGTTTGAGGAGAAAAGCTCGGAAACCTCCGACCTTTCGGAGGCAGAGCTTGCAACCCTGAAAACCGTAGTGATAATCTGCATAACAAGCAGGCTTGCGTTTTCGGGGGTATTTGTTTCGTAAAGTCCGTTTATAAATCCCTCAAGCTGTTCATCGCCGCCGACCTTTAAAAGCTGTTCGAGCTTTGAGGCGGATTTTTCCGCGCGGTCAATTTCAAGCTCGCTGTTACGCTCCTGATCGTTGATAAAACGCACCTCTCCCGCGCCGTCAGATGTATAGCGCCTTGCGGCTATAGCCTGAAAATACGCGCCCGAACAGCCTGAAAGTGCGGAAAATTCGCGGCTTACGCCTATGGTGCAGGTCTCGTTAAGCATACGCTTTGCAGTCTGGACTATTTCAAGCAGGGGAAGCTCTAAAATATTTGAAAGCTCGCCCTCGCCCTCGGTCACGGCAAGGGTCACCGCCCTGCCGTAAACAATAAAGCTTTCCGTGTGCATATATCGCGAAAAGACCGAATCCAAAAAATCGGCGTGGGATTTTTCGGTTTTGCTTACTCCGTCCGCGTTCTTGAACTTTGTCACCAAAACGCAAAAGCGGGGTTTAAGGCAGTCCTCCTTTATTATTCCAAGCTCCTTTGCGGTGTTGAACAGCTCGCCGTCGTCGGGTTGCTCCTCGTTACTGCCTAACATTAAGGGGAGTAAAAATTTATCCACCGAAAGCTCCCGCAGCTGCTCCTTTGTTCCCCTGTCGGGCGCGTTTAAAACAACCGAAAGCCGCTCGTCCATACGTCGGTGAATTTTAGCTAACTCCTCCGACATCTCGGCGGGAGAAATCGGCTTTAAAAGATAGCTTATAATGTTATAATTAATAGCGGTACGGGCGTATTCAAAGCTGTCATAGCCGCTTAATATCACAATCTGCGTAGCGGGGCGAAGCTCCCGCACCTTAGCGGCAAGCTCCAGCCCCGAAATCATCGGCATACGAATATCCGTAAGTATTAAATCAGGCTCTAAAGCTTCAAGCAAATCGAGCGCCTCGACCCCGTTTTCCGCCTCACCTATAACCTCAAATCCTGCGGAAAGCCAGTCCACTCGTTCGATAAGCGCCCTGCGCTGCTCCTGTTCGTCATCCGCCACAAGTACGGTATATTTCACGGATTTGTCCTCCTGTATATTTCGGAATTTTTAATAATTATAACATTAATTGCCGTAAAATGCAAACCGTAATTAGTAAAAACAGCTCGAATTTGCAAAAGGCGCTCGGTTATCCGAACGCCTTGGGTTTTATTATTCAGCCTTTTCCCAGCCCGCGTAAAGGGTCATACTGCCTGTAACGGTATCTGTTTCGGTGTCAAAGCTGTAGGTGCAGTCGGGGTCGGTGTACCAGCCCGTAAAGCGGTAACCCTCCTTAACAGGGTCTTCCCCGATTTCCAAAGTTTCCGAATACATCGCCTTAACGCTGTCTATCCGCGAGCCGCCGTTTGTATCAAATTTAACGGTGAAGCCGTTATGGCTTACAACAAACACGGTTGCCGCGACAAGCAGGGCGACAAAGACAGCCACCATAATATTTGCGGCTTTAAGAGACATATTCACCTTGGCGTACAGTCCGCCTGTTTTACCCTCGCCCCTCACTTCGGTAGCTCCGATATTATTGTTTTCCATAATTACACCGCCTTGAAAAATTACTTGCGAGCAAGATATTTACGCATATCGATTGAGCAGGCAACAAGGATAATGAGACCCTTGATTACATAAAGCATATTTGCGTCAACCGAGAGGAAGTTAAGACCTACGAAAATAATCTGTAAAAGGAACACGCCGATTACAATTCCGCTTATCTTACCTGTACCGCCTACAAACGAAACACCGCCGATAACGCATGCCGCTATAGCGTCGGATT
>JBJEOD010000220.1:0-1986 GCA_051880535.1 Acutalibacteraceae bacterium
CGCACGAAGTATCATTGCCTGCTTCTGAGCCTCTGCCTGGAGGATAGCTGCCTGCTTGTCAGCCTCGGCACGGAGTATCTTGGACTCCTTTTCACCCTCTGCCACAAGCACCTGAGACTTCTTTTCACCCTCTGCCTGAAGGATCTTTTCACGTCTTTCACGCTCTGCCTTCATCTGCTTTTCCATTGCGTCCTGGATCTCTCTGGGGGGGAGGATGTTTTTAAGCTCTACTCTGTTTACCTTAATGCCCCAGCGGTCTGTTGCCTGGTCCAGGATAGCGGTTATCTTGGTGTTGATAACGTCTCTTGAGGTAAGGGTTGCGTCAAGCTCCATCTCACCGATGATGTTACGCAGAGTGGTGGCGGAAAGATTCTCAATAGCGGAGAGGGGTCTCTCAACGCCGTAGGTGTAAAGCTTTGCGTCGGTAACGGTGAAAAATACTACCGTATCTATCTGCATTGTAACGTTATCCTTGGTGATAACGGGCTGAGGAGGAGAATCGAGCACCTGCTCCTTTAAAGTAATTTTTTTCGCGATTTTTTCAAGCAACGGGATTTTAACGTGCAATCCCGCACCCCAGGTGGTCTTGTATTTTCCCAAAAATTCAATCACATATTCCGTCGCCTGCGGAACAATGCGGACATTGGCGAAAATCAGAACAATTATCAAAACCAAGACAGTAATAATTATAAAAAGCTCCATAAAACAACCCCCCGTATTAATAAAACTTATTTTAATAAAGCCGCTGACAGCTTTTTGCTCTTAGGAAGAACAGGCAGAAAATTATCAAATGAGGAAAGGAAGTGCTTATCGCTGTCAAGCGCCTGCCTTACCGCCGCCGTCGCCTTTTCGTCGTTATATGCCGCCGCACAGAGAAGGGCGACTATGGTATTAACGGTGTCCTTATCACCCTTTACATACAAATCGTCAAGCAAATCGAAAAGCTTTTTTATCTGCTTTTTATTGTCCGAAGCAAGGACAGCCTTAATCTGCGGCACAATGTATTCGCCGAAGAAATTAAGATAAAGGAAATTACCGTATTCGGCGATATGATTTTTATAATCCTCCTTAACAGACGGGAAAAAGTCGAGCATTTTTTTGGCAAAGCCCGTGATTGTAATGCTCCCGCCCTTTGAAAGGGATGGCAGCTCAATCTCCGCTCCCGCGGCGCGCTTTATTTTAATGCCTAAGCTTTTACGCAGCGAAGATGTAAAATCAATACCGACAGACGCCGCGTCCTTGGCGTTCTGGCTGTCGTCGAAAAGCCACGCGTTAAGCTCGGCGTATTCCCCGATATTTCCCTCCTCAATATCTGCGGCGGAAAGGACATACATCTGGCGCGCCTCATCATATTCGACCTTTACCGATTTTTTCTCGTTCTTAAAGCTGCCGTCCTCTTCTGCCTTAAAGCCCTGCTCGTCAAAAAAAGGCTGCATTTCCTCAATTACCCTGTCATAATATCTGTTATCCAACGAAATTCACATCCATAAAAATTAGTATATACCGATATTATACACTATTAAAACCGATTTGTCACCAAAAATTTATTGCAACAGCGTAAATAATAAAGTATAATGGTTTTAAAAGAATAAACAGGAGTTTAAAATGAATCTATCGGATATAAACACCGTCCGCTCTCTGCTTCAAAAGAACGGCTTTACATTTAAAAAATCACTGGGGCAGAATTTTTTAATAAACCCCGACGTATGCCCTGCTATGGCTGCCGCCGCCTGTGATAAAAATACAGGAGTAATTGAAATCGGTCCGGGTATAGGCGTGCTTACCGCCGAGCTTTCCGCCCGCGCTAAGCGTGTGGTTGCAATCGAGCTTGACGAGCGGCTTAAAAAAATACTGCCCGTCACCCTATCCGAATGTGATAATGTTGAAGTAATTTACGGCGACGTTATGAAAACCGACCTAAATGCGCTTATCGCCGAAAAATTCACCGACTGCGAGCGGGTCGCGGTATGCGCCAATCTCCCCTAT
>JBJEOD010000221.1:0-1985 GCA_051880535.1 Acutalibacteraceae bacterium
GCGAAAGCATTATCACCGAGGATATTAAGACGGCGGATTACTTCACCGCAAGGATTGATTCTGCGGCGGTTTATGTAAACTGTTCGACCCGCTTTACCGACGGCGGGGAGTTCGGGCTGGGTTGTGAAATGGGAATTTCCACCCAAAAGCTTCACGCGAGAGGACCTATGGGACTTAATGAGCTTAACACATATAAATATATAATTTTGGGCAACGGGCAGATAAGATAAGGAGAATAGCGATGTCAGAGGTAAAATTCGGATTTATAGGCACAGGAAATATGGGCGCGGCTTTAGCAAGAGCACTGAGAAAGACGGTTCCCGGTCACGAGGTTGTCCTGTCGGACAGAACGGCGCAAAAGGCTCAGACCTTAGCGGCGGAGCTTAACTGCCGTGCGGCAGACAACAAAACCGTCGCACGCGACGCAAAATTTATCTTTTTAGGCGTAAAGCCCCAGATGATGCAGGATATGCTTGACGGTATTAAGGAGACCTTGTCCGCCCGCACCGACCGCTTTGTGCTTGTTACAATGGCGGCGGGAATTCAAATAGAGACTATTAATGAAATGCTTGCGGCAAAATATCCCGTAATCAGGATAATGCCCAACACTCCCGTCGCTATCGGCGAGGGGGTAGTGCTTTACTCCGCGTCCGAGGACGTTTTTATGGACGAAATTACCGATTTTTCCAACTGTATGAGAAACGTCGGGATATTGGACAGACTTGACGAGCATTTAATCGACGCCGCCTGTGCGGTTTCGGGCTGCGGACCCGCCTTTGTGTATATGTTTGCGCAGGCTCTCGCGGACGGCGCGGTGGAGTGCGGACTGCCGCGTGATAAAGCCGCGCGCTACGCGGCGCAGACTCTTATAGGCTCTGCAAGGCTTATTTTGGAATCGGAAAAGCACCCCGAACAGCTGAAGGACGAGGTTTGCAGTCCCGGCGGCACTACGATAGCCGGCGTTCACGCCCTCGAAAACGACGGCTTCAGGGGCGCGGTTATGGACGCGGTAAAGGCGGCATTTGATAAAACCAAAAAGCTTTAAAAGTATAATTTAACAGCTGATTTTTAACACCGACGGCTATTACGTCCTTAATTTTAACGCTTATTTTTCGGTGGAACGGTATTGATAGCAGCGCTTGCTTTTCTTAAATTAAAAAAGCCTTACGCGGGCTTGATAAGCTGATTATAAACAGGCAAAAAGCCTATTAACGACATTTATCCCTAAAAATGCCCGGATTTTTAAAAAAATCGTTTTATTTATAATGAAAATATTGACAAAAATATTAATTTGGATTAATATTAAATTATAAATTACATATAAGGGGCGATATTATGAAATTGCTTAAAAAACTTATTTCTTTTACCGCAGCACTTGCGGTTATTGCGGCAGTAATTCCTTTTGCCGGACTTTCCGCTTCCGCTACGGCTGAAAGCATTTCGGTGATAGCTCTTGACAAGGAAGAGACTGTTATTATCGATGAAAACCATTCGGGTTCTGTAATGTATTTCTTTACTCCGCCTGAGGACGGATTTTATGCCTTTTATTCCTATAACGGAATTTCGGCAAAGGGAAAAATAATCGACCTTAATAAAAATACATTTATAAATTCGCCTGAACGCAGAAATAACTGGGATTTTTATATCCAGTATGAAATGAAGGCGGGGCAGCAGTATTTACTTACCGCCGAGCCGCGCTGGCAGAATGATTCCGGTCAGTACTGCTTAAAGGTTACCAAGCTTAACCCTGCGGAGGACTTCGAGCTTCAAGGAGACAGCGTTGCAGGTTTTGTAGGCGAAACGCTTGATGTTTCCGCTTATTTTTATCCCGAAATGTCTGTGATCGAGAATATTAACTGGACCACGAGCGACGACAGCGTTGTAAGCGTTAAAACTAAGTATGCAGAAACACCCGATATCAGCGGCGCTTTTCAGTTAAAAAGCGTGGGTACAGCTACCGTCACCGCTGAAACGGACAGCGGTTT
>JBJEOD010000222.1:0-8992 GCA_051880535.1 Acutalibacteraceae bacterium
GGGGTCCCGTCTCGCAGGTAACGTCCACGCCCTCTGCCTTTGCCCTTCTTATAAGCTCCACGCTTTCTGCCGTCGAGATATGGCAGACATGGTATTTACAGCCCGTTTCCTTGGCAAGGCGCAAATCTCTTTCAATCTGCCGCCATTCGCTTTCGGAGCTTATGCCCTTATGCCCGTGGGCGGCGGCGTATTCTCCCTTATGAATGTAACCGCCGTCAAGTAAAGAGTTCTCCTCGCAGTGGGCGGCTATTATTTTGCCCTGCTTTTTAGCTTCAAGCATCGCCGCGCGCATCATATCTTCACTTTGCACTCCCCTGCCGTCGTCCGAAAAGGCGATACAATAAGGCGCGAGGGCTTCAAAATCCACAAGCTCCTTGCCCATTTCCCCCTTTGTAATCGCGGCGTAGGGGTAAACGCGGATTGCCGCCGTTTTTTCTATAATTTGGAGCTGTTCCTCAATGTTTTCTACGCTGTCAGGCACAGGCTTTAGGTTCGGCATTGTGCAAACGTCGGTATATCCGCCCCGAGCGGCAGAGAGCGAGCCTGTCCTTACAGTTTCCTTATAAAAAAATCCCGGCTCTCTGAAATGTACGTGAACATCACAAAAAGTCGGAAAAACACAAATATTATTAAAAGCGGAAAGACTACCGGCCGAAAGGTCGGTATCGTTTAAGGCGACCGTGAAATCCTTAATTTCAAACCCGCCGTTATTAAAGATGTGTGCGTTCTTAAAGGTAAACTCCATAATCTGCTCCTCTAAAAAATAAGCTCTGCCAAAACAGCAGAGTAAGCGCACAACAAGACAGACTGATACACAGCCCTTTTATATGCAATCTTGTCGGCGTCACAGCACCCTGCTTAAAGATCTTGTTTTAATTATTCTACCACATACATTCCTTTAAGTCAAGGCTTATGCGCACAACTTTTTAAAAGAAAAGGAGCGAAGCCTGTCACACTAAAACGGCTTCGCCCGCTTTGAGCTTATTGTCGGAAGAATATATCGTCAAGCAATTCTTTCCGTTTCTTTTCGATTCGTAAAGCGCCTTATCCGCTTGGCTTATCATCAGTTCAAGCTCGTCCCCGTCCGTGGGATTATTTACCGACGCGCCGATACTGACGGTAAGCGTATTTCCGCTTGAATCGGTACGGCGAAGCCTTGAGAGCAGCTCTTCGCCGCGTTGCTTTGCCGAATCCGGTCCGCAGTTGGCAATTATCATTACAAATTCCTCGCCGCCGTACCTTGCGGAATATGCGCCGGTCTCCTCTGCGAATTCAAGCAAAGCCCTGCCGATATACGAAAGGTGCTCATCCCCCGCGGTATGGCCGAATTTGTCGTTATATTTTTTAAAGTTGTCAATATCAACTATAAAAACCGCGGCGGAAACCCCCGACAGCTTACAGCTTTTAAGGGTTCTGGGAAAAAATTTATCCATTCCCCGTCGGTTGTAAAGACCGGTTAAATAATCGGTTATGCTTTCCTGTTCAAGCCTGTGGCTTAATTCGCCGTTTTTAATCCGCATATTATCGAAAATAACAAGAAAAACAAAGCCGCACACCCAGGTAACCGCCGCGCTCATAACATCATAGGGCGAGGCGTGGGGTGATTTAAGGGTTATCGACAGCACGCATAAAGCGACCGTAAACGCCGTGTGGGTAAAAACAGTCTGGACTATCGGGAACTGAAACAGTATAAGAGAGAGTATATAAACAAGCGGCCAAAAAATCGCAACATCTGTTTTGGAGGTGAAAATGCTTATACCCAGAATAAATCCCATTATCAAAAGCACAAAAGCAGTACAGCCCCACCGCACCTTTTCATAGGTATAGGTCTTTTTGCTTTTAAGTCCTTTGGAGTAGGCTATTATAACGGCGTCACAAAGCAAAAAGGCGATATAAAAAATATCCAGCACGGAATTATGAAACGCAAACAGCGCGAATATGAAAAGCATCGCCAATATTACCTCTGAAGCCACAGCGGCAAAACAAAGCGCCGCCAGATTATCGTGCATAATGTATCCGCGCATATCGGAAAAATAAAATTTTCTTAGACCTTTCAGCTTGGTAAAATAGCTGACGTTCTTTTCCATAATATATTATTCTCCTTAATATTTATCTGCATTGCTGATATGTGTTTTGCGAAAACTCACAACCGCAGAAGCTCTGCCTGTAAAGCCCGTATTCACGGGAAAGCTCTATCGAGCGTTTGTATCTTTCCCGCTTTTTAAGGTCGGTCGGAAGATAAATCACATTTCCGACAGTTGCCGCTTCGCCGCATAAATTTATCTTTTCGGCATTTTTAAGCGGACTTATTGTAAGGGTGGTGGCAAAATATTCAAATCCCAAGGTCCCCGCCTGCTCGGCAGTTTTGTTAAGGCGCAGTCTAAAGCATTTTTCGCACCTTTCCCCGCCCTCCTTTGCGCTTTCAAGCCCTGCGGCGGCCGATAAAAACTCGCCGTGATTATAATCGGGGGATATTATTTTTATACCGTTTGCAAAGGGACATTCCCTTGTGAAGCGTTCAAGCTCCTTAAGCCTTTTCTGAAACTCCTCGGCTGACGAGATGTTCGGATTGTAAAAAAATAGGGTAATATCAAAATATTGTACTAAGTATTCAAGAGCGGCCGAGGAGCAGGGAGCACAGCAGGCGTGAAGCAATAAAGTCGCTTTTCTGCCGTTTAAGCGTTCAATTTCCCTGTCGGTTAAAGCTTGGGCGCTTAATTTATTCATTAAAAATTCTCCAAAATTTATAAAAAATAAATCCTTATAAAACGGATAAAATACCATTAAAGGAGGTAATGATTATGCAAAACAGCTCAATGTCATTTATTAAAGGTCTGGGTGCGGGAATGATAGCAGGCGCCGCGGCTCTTGCGGTAGGCAAGGTAATGATGGAGGATCACAAAAACATCTCAAAGGGTTCAAGTAAGCTTGTAAAAGCCGTCGGCGATTTCGTAGACGGTGTGCAGACAATGTTCCGATAAAGAACAATTTTTCAATTTTACAGAAATTAAAGCCTCCCAAGCCTTACGGGAGGGGGACCGCCTGCGCCCCTTGCCTAAAGGGTGCGGGTTGCCGATGGCAACCATTTGACAAAGTCCAATAGCACCGACCGAGGCGGCAGCCGAGACAGAGGGCCAACCGTCAGGTTGGCGAGGGGATTTGGGCGGTGGAGGGATTCGTTTAGCTTTCAGCAAACCCAATATCCCCCAGTCAGCTCCGCTGACAGCCCCCTTTAGGCAAGGGGGCCTTTTTTCCGTTTCCTACATATTTCCCTCTATTTCCTTAATGCTTTCCTTAATCATTGCGATTTTATCAAGCACCTTTTTAAGGCTCTCCCTTTGCTGTTCGACAACAGCGGCGGGAGCCTTTGCCACAAAGCCCTGATTGTTGAGCTTTTTCTCGAAAAATTCTTTATCTGTTTCGGCTTTTTTAAGGTCTTTATTCAGCCTTTCAAGCTCGGCGGCAAAATCAACTAATTCCTTCATAGGCATATAAACCGCCGCCGCGTCGGTGATAACCCGCACAGCGCCCTCGCTGTCAAAGCTGTCTCCTACCTCCACCTCTGAAGCGTAAGCCAAACGGCAGATATATGCAGTTCCCGCACTGAAAGCGTCCTTGAACTTGGTCGCAATCTGCACCCGCGCCTTTTTGGAGGGGGGAACATTCATTTCGGCTCTGCGGTTGCGGACAGCCTTTATAACCGCCATTATCTTTTCAAAATCGGACTCCTCGACTGTATATTCAAAGCCGCTGTCGGTCTTCGGCCAGTCGGATACCATAAGCGCATCGCCGATATGCGGCATAGACTGCCAGATTTCCTCTGTAATAAAGGGCATAAAGGGATGAAGGAGCTTTAGTATTCCCGTATATACAAATACAAGCACACTTCTTGCGGTATCTGCCGCTTTTTCGTCCTCGCCGTTAAGTCTTGACTTGCAGATTTCGATATACCAATCACAGAAAACGTCCCAAATAAAGTCGTAAAGCTTCTGCACCGCCATACCGAGCTCGTATTTTTCGAGATTATCGGTAACCTCGCCGACAAGCTTGTTGTACTTTGATAAAATCCACTTATCCTCAAGGGCAAAATCGGCGGGGTTAAGGGGTATTATTTCGTCGGATTTCAGATTCATCAAAATAAATCTCGCGGCGTTCCACAGCTTGTTTGCAAAGTTGCGGCTTGCCTCAACACGCTCCTCGATATAACGCATATCGTTGCCGGGGCTGTTGCCCGTAGCAAGGGAGAATCTCAAAGCGTCCGCGCCGTATTTATCGATTATTTCAAGCGGGTCAACGCCGTTACCTAAGGATTTCGACATCTTGCGGCCCTGCGAATCCCGGACAAGTCCGTGAATAAGCACGGTATCGAAGGGAACCTTACCCGTCTGCTCAATGCCTGAGAACATCATACGCATTACCCAGAACGGAATAATATCGTAGCCCGTTACAAGGGTATTTGTGGGGTAATAGTGCTTGAAGTCCTCGGTTTCCTCGGGCCAGCCGAGGGTTGAGAAGGGCCACAAGGCAGATGAAAACCATGTGTCAAGCGTATCGGGGTCTTGCTTAATATTCTTACTGCCGCAATGGGCACAGCAATGCGCGTCCTCTTTCGATACGGTTATCTCGCCGCAGTCCTCGCAGTACCATGCGGGAATACGGTGTCCCCACCAGAGCTGACGGGAAATGCACCAGTCGCGGATATTTTCAAGCCAATGGAAATAAATCTTTTCAAAACGGCTCGGAACAAACTTGGTCTCGCCATTCTTAACCGCGGCGATAGCGGGCTCAGCCAGCGGCTTCATCTTAACAAACCATTGCTTTGAAACCCGCGGCTCAACCGTTGTGCCGCAGCGGTAGCAGGTGCCCACATTGTGGACGTGCTCCTCGATTTTAACCAGCGCACCCTCTTTTTCCAGGTCTGCAACAATCGCCTTTCTCGCCTCGTACCTGTCCATTCCCGCGTATTTCGGGTAGTCCGAAGTGATTTTCGCGTCCTCGGTCAAAACATTTATAACAGGCAGATTGTGGCGCAGACCTACCTCAAAGTCGTTCGGGTCGTGAGCGGGGGTAATCTTAACCACGCCCGTGCCGAAATCCATTTCAACATATTCGTCGGCTACAACGGGTATTTCGCGGTGAACAAGGGGCAAAATAAGGGTTTTACCCACAAGGTGCTTGTATCTCTCGTCATTCGGGTTTACCGCCACCGCGGTATCGCCCAAAAGGGTTTCGGGACGGGTTGTTGCAAGCTCTAAATAGCTGCTGCCGTCCGAAAACGGATAGCGCAGGTGCCAGAAATGCCCCGCCTGCTCCTCGTACTCAACCTCAGCGTCGGAAATTGAGGTTTTACAGTGCGGACACCAGTTAATAATTCTTTCTCCGCGGTAGATGAGTCCCTTTTCGTAAAGCCTTACGAAAACTTCTTTAACCGCCTTACTGCAGCCCTCGTCAAGGGTGAAGCGCTCCCTGTCCCAGTCGCAGGAGGAGCCCATCTTTTTAAGCTGTTCTATAATTCTGCCGCCGTACTGCTTTTTCCAGTCCCAGGCACGCTCCAAAAAGCCATCCCTGCCGACGTCCTCTTTAGTAAGTCCCTCTTCGCGCATTTTTTCGACAATTTTCGCCTCGGTCGCAATTGAGGCGTGGTCTGTGCCGGGCACCCAAAGGGTATCGTAGCCCTGCATACGCTTAAAGCGGATTAAAATATCCTGTAACGTATTGTCGAGCGCGTGACCCATATGAAGCTGTCCCGTGATGTTCGGGGGCGGAATTACTATAGTGTAGGTGGGCTTGTCCTTTTCACATTTCGCGTGGAAATACTTTCCGTCAAGCCATTGCTTATAAATACGGTCCTCAACGTCCTTGGGATCGTACTGCTTTGCCAATTCTCTTGCCATATCGAAAACTCCAATGAATAAAATATTTTTTTAGGGGTATATTATGCTTGTCGGCAACCCATTACCGCGTTTGCAGGGCTGTCGGCAGAGCCGTCCGCAAAAGCGGGCGGTTTTTCATATTATAACGCATTATAAATACAAGTTCAACCGATAAGTTGAATTTATAATAAATATCTTATAAATCTATTTTTTCCTGACTTGCCGCGCCTGTCGGGAGCTTACTGCCCGCGGCGGGGAGGTTTCTTGTGCGGTAGCGGTGGTCGCCCTCAAGTGCACCCTTCTCGTAAACCGTGACCTCAGAAAGCCTTTGACCCTTTTTCTGGGTCATAACCGCAATTCCGCCGTTGTCCTTTGTGGTCTTAGCGGGTATAGCCGCGGTGCTTACAATAAGCATACGTCCGTTTGTGGATTTCAGTAGCAGCTCGGTATCCTCCTTAAAGCAGAAGACCGTGTGCAGGGTAAATTTATCGCAATACGCCTTGATAAGCTTTTTGCGGTTGGTCTTGGTCTGATATGAGGAAAGCGGTACCTTGGCTATTCTTCCGTTATCGAAAACAAAGACCATAAATCCCGAATAGTCGGCGGTCGCAACCATATAGGCGGCGTTCTCCGCCTCATCAAAGCCTAATTTGCCCGCGACATAATCGCCTAAAATGCTCGCCTTTGAGTCGCCGAACTCGGCGGTGCGGGACTTGTAAACCTGCGATTTATTTGTAAAGAACAACAGCTCCTCGGCGTTGGTGGACTCGACGGTCTGGGTGATTTCGTCCCCCTCTTTAAGCTTCTGCTCTCCGCTCATTCTGAGTGACTGGGGGGTGATTTTTTTGAAATAGCCGTCCTTTGTAAAGAAAAGGGTCACAGGAGAATTATCAAGCTCGATTTCCTCCCCGTCGTCACCTTCGTCCGCCGCGCTTATAATCTCGGTTCTTCTGTCCTTGCCGTACTTGTCGGCAACCTCTTTAAGCTCCTTAATAATAATATTCAAAAGCTTGCGCTTAGAGTTTAAGGTTTCCTCTAACTCCTCAATTTCCTTTTTAAGCGCCTCTATATCAGCGGTGCGCTTTAAAATATACTCGCGGTTTAAATGGCGGAGCTTAATTTCGGCGACGTATTCCGCCTGAATTTCGTCAATACCGAAGCCTATCATCAGGTTCGGCACAACCTCTTTTTCCTCCTCGGTCTCGCGGACAATTTTAATCGCCTTGTCAATATCAAGGAGTATCTTTTCAAGACCCTTTAAGAGGTGCAGTCTGTCCTTTGCCTTTGAAAGCTTGAAATAGACCCTGCGGCGGACGCATTCCTCCCTGAAGGCGACCCACTCCGAAATGATTTCCTTGACACCCATAACCCTCGGCGAGCCCGCAATAAGGATATTGAAATTGCAGGAAAAGCTGTCCTCAAGGGGGGTCATTTTAATGACCTTTTTCATCAGCTTCTCCGGGTCTGCTCCGCGCTTTAGGTCAATCGTGATTTTAAGACCGTTTAAATCGGTTTCATCGCGGATATCGTTAATTTCGGTGATTTTTTTAAGCTTTACAAGCTCGATTACCTTTTCTATAATCGCTTCGCAGGTGGTAGTGGGCGGTATTTCGGTAATGTCGATACAGTTCTGCGATTTATCAAAGCTGTAAACGCCCCGCACCTTAAAGCTGCCGCGCCCCGTCTCATAAATTCTTTCCATTTCCCCGCGGTTGTAAAGAAGTCTTCCGCCTATCGGGAAATCAGGGGCTAACAGGGTGTCGGCAACGTTAATATCGTTATCCCTTATATACGCAATGGTCGTTTCGCAGACCTCGCGCAGGTTAAAGGGACAAATAGAGCTTGCCATTCCCACCGCGATACCCGTGTTAGCATTTACCAGCACCGACGGGAATGTCACGGGAAACAGGGTGGGCTCCTTCATACTCGAATCGTAGTTGTCTACAAAATCCACCGTGTCCTTGTCAATATCGGCAAAAAGCTCGGCAGATATCGGGGCCAACTTCGCCTCGGTATAACGGGAGGCGGCGTATGCCATATCCCGCGAATATGCCTTACCAAAGGAGCCCTTGGACTGAACATAGGGGTGCAAAAGCGCCTCATAGCCCTCGGAAAGGCGCACCATTGTCTCATAAATCGCGGCGTCGCCGTGAGGGTTCAGCTGCATTGTTCTGCCGACTATGTTAGCCGATTTTATAGTATTCCCCGTCAAAAGCCCCATTTTATACATTGTATAAAGCAGCTTTCTGTGGGACGGCTTAAAGCCGTCTATCTCAGGGATAGCACGCGAGACTATAACGCTCATAGCATAAGGCATATAGTTAGTCTCCAGCGTTTCGGTAATAGGCTGTTCAACCGTCAGTCCCGAACCGGCGATATAAGCGTTTATCTTAGTTTTTACTGTCTTCGGTTCTTTCTTCTTTTTGGAAGATGCCAAAAAATTCACTCCCTTTTTTCAATTCGTAATTCGTAATGCGTAATGCGTAATTATTTTTTGGTGCGTGACTTTTGAGTTTTTGTGATAGAAATTAAAAGCTTAATAATTTCCCTACAGTCCGATATTATACTGTCGAAAAGCTTTTTATCAATATACTCTGTTTCGTATAATATTTCAAGCCAATATTCGGTTTCACTCGCCTCTTTAAGCGCGATATTAAGCTTGGAATAAAAATCGGGCTTGCTTTGTCCCCTGATTGCTTCTTTTACATTTGCACCTATACTTGTTCCGCTTCGCAACAGCTGTTTTGACATTACAAATTCGCATTTCTCCTGCGTCAAATATTTATATGCACCCACAATTCTTATAGCAAAAGCCTTGCTTTTTACGACTACTGCGTTATCCATACAAACACCTTTTCTGATTCGTAATTTTTTTCCATTTCGTAATGCTAAACGGTTCTTTAATTACGCATTACGAATTACGAATTACGCATTATGAAATGTCCGCTTCCTCCAGATACATATATCCGTTCTCGGCGATAAATTCCTTTCTGCCCGCTAAGTCGTCGCCTAATAATAGGTCGAACATCTGCGAGGTGCGCTCGGCGTCCTGCGGCATAACCTTTATAAGCCGCCTTGTTTCGGGATTCATGGTGGTAAGCGCCATCATTTCGGGGTCG
>JBJEOD010000223.1:0-8987 GCA_051880535.1 Acutalibacteraceae bacterium
GGAAGCATTGCCGACGGTGACGTTTTACTGCTCCCCGTCCCTACCACAAAGGACGGCGAAACCGTCTTCGCTCCCTTTGCAAAGCGAAAAATCTATCTTTCGGAGGTAGCCGACAAGGCAGACGGCAAGCTGTTGCTTACCTGCAATTACTGCTTCAAGGGCAAAAATTGTATAGATTACGGAAAGCTTGACAGCTATTCCCTATTAAACGCGATTCCTACCGCCGAGGGAGCGATTAAGCTTGCGATTGAGAACACCTCCTTTACGCTGTGGCAAAGCCGCGTGCTTGTAATAGGGTACGGCAGAGTAGGAAAGGTTTTAGCCGACAGGCTTAAAGCTCTCGGAGCGTATGTCACCGTAAGCGCGAGAAAGCCGTCCGACTTTGCGCTTATTAAGGCTCTCGGCTGTAAGGCGATTGAGACCCGAACGGTAGGCGAGGTCCTTTCGGATTACGATATTGTTTTCAACACCGTCGATGTAAAGGTAATAGACGACAAAGCCTTTGAAGGCTGTTCTTTAAAGCTGATAATCGACCTGTCTTCAAGGGGCGGCTTTGATGTCGCCGCCGCACGCGACTGCGGTATTCACGCCCTTGTGGCTCCCGGACTTCCCGGGCTTTGCGCGCCGCATACTGCGGGAAAAATATTGGCAGAAACCGTAACCGAAATACTTAATTCACACTTTTGATAATAAAAGAGGAGAGCCTTATGAAAGACATTACATTGGGATATGCGTTCTGCGGTTCCTTCTGCACCGTAAAAAAATCCCTCGCCGCGCTGAAAAGTCTTGCCGACGAGGGGTATAAAATCAAGCCTATTATGTCGCAGATTGTTTATAACACCGACACGCGTTTTGGAAAAGCGGAGGATTTAATACGCGAGGTGGAGGAAATCTGCGGTGAGAAAATTATCCACGACATCGCCGCCGCCGAGCCGATAGGCCCTAAAAACCTGCTCGATATAATTGTAGTTTCTCCCTGCACGGGAAACACGGCGGCAAAAATTGCCCTTGGCATAACCGATACACCCGTAACAATGGCGGTAAAGGCGAGCCTTAGAAACAATAAGCCCGTTGTCCTTGCCGTAGCCACAAATGACGCGCTGGGTGCGTCAGCTAAAAACCTCGGACTGCTCCATAATACCTCAAACATCTATTTTGTCCCCTACCGTCAGGACGATCCGTTAGGCAAAAATAATTCGTTAGTCTGCGATTTTACCCTTATCCCCCAAACGGTGGAAAAAGCCCTTGCAGGAGAACAAATACAGCCTATACTTTTATAAGAATTATAAAAAACCGCAGTATCAAATAAGCCTTGCTTATCAGATATTGCGGTTAATTAATAACAGCTATTCTGAGATTTCGCTGATTACTCTATTATTTTTGTATTTCCTCTGCTTTTTATAAAGCCTTTTATTGCCGCATATAAGCACACCGCCTATCAATGCAATCAAAACGATAAACACAAATGTCACAAGTAATAAAAGTATGCATATCACGACACCTAAAGAATGCTTTAATACCTCTAAACCGTTTGCCGCTCCAATAAAAGCCAAAGCCATTATGATAAACGTGATTACTGTTTCGATAATAAGGATAGCCCCTGCCAAATCTCTTAGCTTTTTATGCGGATTATTAAACATCTTTATTATCCCTCTTCTCCCATTCTCACACATGCTTTCAAGAACTATTCTTCCTATAAATATACATATATAGTTCCTGTTTGTCAAGTATTATCTGAATTATAATTCCTATAATAAGGCTTATGGGAGGAAGAGAAATGCTTGTTTTTAATGCCGCTGAAATCGGGAACAGATTGCTTAATATAAGAAAAAAGACCGGGCTTACGCAAGCTGAGCTTGCGGAAAAAGCCGGTCTTTCAGACAGAACCTATGCCGATATTGAGCGCGGCACGGTTAATATGCGAACAGAGACCCTGCTTCGCATATGCAACGCGCTTAATATTACTCCAAATGATATTTTTACGGACATCAACAAACCCGCCGCCTGTGAGCAAGAGGTATTGGAGCGCCTTAACCGCTGTACCCCGAGCCAAAAAACAGCGGCACTGGAGCTGCTTTCGGTTTATTTAAAATATCTGTAATCAGCCACGGGAGAGGAATATTATCCACAGTAAGGCTTAAGAACGGGGGGCGAACCCCCTGTTTTATTTATATAGGCTGTTAATGATTTGTTCCACAGTCTGTTCGGTCGCCTTACAGGGAACGGTTATATCCGCGTATTTTTTATAAAGCGGAAGTCGCTCGTTGTAAACCGTTTCAAGGGTTTCGCCCGATTTCATTGCAATGCCGCGTGTGGTGATGTTATCCACGCGGCGTTTAATTTCGTCTAAGGGGACGTCAAGGTAAACTATAACCCCGTCGCGGCGAAGATTATCCATAGCGTTTTCCGAGAAAACCGCGCTCCCGCCCGTGGCGATTACGCTGTTTTTGCAATCAAGAGCGGAGATAACCCCGCCCTCAATTTTTAAAAATTCGTCTATCCCGTCGCCGTCTATAATGTCCTGAAGCTTTCTGCCCGTCTGCTTCTGGATTAAAAGGTCGGTATCTACAAATTCAAGAGCCGCCGTCTTTGCAAGCACCACGCCTACGGTGCTTTTGCCCGCGCCGGGCATACCTATAAGTACGATATTACTTTTTTTCATAGCTTAGTT
Organism: Acutalibacteraceae bacterium; assembly: GCA_051880535.1. Classification (GTDB taxonomy): domain Bacteria; phylum Bacillota; class Clostridia; order Oscillospirales; family Acutalibacteraceae; genus UBA737. The sequence goes on from JBJEOD010000223.1 coordinate 2,672, forward strand.
TTTAAGGCTTTGCAGCGGTGCGGGGATTCTGCCCGCGCGGTCGATAAACTTTTTAGGACTCTTGTTAAGGTTAACCTTCATAATCGGACCCGAGCCTAACAGTCCGCCGAAATTAAGCTCCTCGCCCGCCTTTTTGCCGATTGCGGGGATAACCCTTACGGCGGTGGTTTTGGAGTTCACCATACCTATTGCCGCCTCGTCCGCTATAATGGCGGAAATCACCTCGGCGGGGGTTTCGCCGGGTATTGCTATCATATCAAGACCGACAGAGCAAACTGCGGTCATAGCCTCTAATTTTTCGAGCTGTAAATCTCCCGAGCGCGCCGCGTCAATCATTCCCGCGTCCTCGGTTACGGGTATAAACGCGCCCGAAAGCCCGCCTACGGAGGAGGACGCCATAACGCCGCCCTTTTTAACCGCGTCGTTAAGGAGAGCCAGCGCCGCCGTAGTGCCGTGAATACCGCAGGCTTCAAGCCCCATTTCCTCTAATATATGCGCCACCGAATCGCCCACGGCGGGGGTGGGGGCTAATGAGAGGTCTACTATTCCGAAGGGAACGCCCAAGCGCTTTGAGGCTTCTGTACCCACAAGCTGACCCATACGGGTTATCTTAAAGGCGGTGCGCTTTATGGTTTCGGCAACCTGTCCTAAATCCCCGTTCGGGCACTTTTTAAGCGCCGCCTGAACAACGCCGGGACCCGAAACGCCGACGTGGATAACGCAGTCGGGCTCGCCTACGCCGTGGAATGCGCCTGCCATAAAGGGGTTATCCTCAACCGCGTTGCAGAATACAACAAGCTTTGCACAGCCTATGCACTCGCGGTCGGCGGTAATCTCGGCGGTCTGCCTTACAACCTTGCCCATAAGCTTTACCGCGTCCATATTAATACCCGATTTGGTAGAGCCTATATTTACAGAGGAGCAGATGTTTTCTGTAATTGACAGCGCCTCGGGGATAGAGCGGATAAGCGCCTCGTCCCCCGCCGAAAAGCCCTTATGCACAAGGGCTGAATAGCCGCCTATGAAGTTTACTCCCGTCGCGTCCGCCGCGCGTTGGAGGGTTTTCGCGTACATAACGGGGTCGCCGCCGGTCGCCGCCAGAAGGGCAATAGGTGTTACCGAAATGCGCTTATTTATAATCGGGATACCGTATTCGCGCTCTATATTTTCACCCGTCTCCACAAGCTTTCCCGCAAGGCGGGTTATTTTGTCGTAAACCTTGTCGCAGGAGCGTTTAATGTCGGAATCCGCGCAATCTAAAAGGGAAATGCCCATTGTTATGGTGCGTATGTCAAGATTTTCTTCGGAAATCATATTAATGGTTTCCATTATATCGTTAATGTTAAGCATATCCTACCTCTTTAATATTTCAAAAATGAGTGCAAAGCAGGCGGGAAAAGTCGGAGACCTAAACCGTAACGGGTTCGACTCTCGCCAGCCTAAATACGGTGCATTGAATTAAAAATATCCTCGTGCATAACGCGGATGTCGAGATTGTTGTCCGTTCCCAGAGTCTTCATTTTGTCTGAAAATTCGGTGAAGGAGCAGTTAAGCCCGCCTATTTCTGTAAGCATTACCATTACAAACATATCCTGCAAAACCGATTGGGTAATATCCACAATATTAGCTCCGCAGTCTGCGCAGACCGCGCTCACCTTTGAAATAATGCCCACGGCGTCCTTGCCGATAACCGATACTACTGTTTTCATTTTGTGTCACCTTTCGAAAATATTGCTTCAATTTTAACATACTTTTCCTATAATATCAAGCAATATCCTTTTTATTATACTTATAAAATGCGGCGGCAATGCCGATTACCGTGAAAATAAGCCCTAAAGCCAGATATTTAAGCTCGATTTTACCGTTTGCCATAATGTCCGCGCCGTCGGTATAGCCAAAGGGCGTAAGAAATTTTAAAAGCTCCGCCTTTTCGGTAAGGTTTGCCACTATATTAAGGAAATAGAAGAGCGCGGCGGCACCGAGACCGATTCCCGCAGACCCAGAGCTTATAAACGCCGAAGCCCCAAAGCAAACGGCAAGGGTTTCAAGCTGCATTATAAAGTAGGCGAGGAACATCAGGAATAGTTTGTATACCTCGGGCTTTTCGCCGATAATTAAAACCGAAAGGGCGGTAACCCCCGCGACCGCAAGGTTAAGGATTATAAGCTCAAAAACCGCGGCGCAGAGCTTACTTAAAACCGCCGCCATGCGGCTTATCGGGTGTGTTAATAGAAATTCGGCGGTATGCTCCTTTTCCTCCTTTGAAAGGGCGGAAATACCTAAAAGAGCCGCAAAAAACGCACCGCCAAGCCCCAAAACATTCCCGCACTCAACGGCAAAAAAGCCCGAAAACTCGCCGAAATTGATTTTATCCATACCGAACGCCGCTGAAAAGCTTCCCATATTTGCAAACATTCCGCTGATTTCACTCATCTGACTGCCCATTTGCGGGTAAATAAAAATACAGAGTGCCAGCATAAATGCGATTATCGCCGCCCATATAATAAGGCTGTTTTTGCCCGCCTTAAGCTCATGCTTTATTATAGTCATTTCCGCTCCTCCTTTGAATAAAAGTGCATAAAGATTTCTTCTAAATCAGGCTCCGTAATATTAATGTCGGTAATCGGGAGCTTTGAAAGCTCGCTTAGGAGCATAGACGGACTTCCGCTGTATAAAAAGCTTAAATTATCGCCGTTTTGCTTTATGTCCTTAATGCCGTCAAGCGCGGGCGGGGCGGTAATTCCGCGTAGGGAGACCCGCTTTGCCTCGGTGTGACCTATATTTTCTATACTGTCGCACACAAGTATTTTGCCGTCCCTTATAACGGCGGCTCGCTTGCAGTACCGCTGAACCTCGGACAGAATATGGGAGGAAAGAAAAACGGTAGTGCCGTTTTCGTTTAATTCCTTTAAAATCGCGTAAAATTCACGCTGCATAAGCGGGTCAAGCCCGCTTGTCGGCTCGTCTAATATGCAAAGGCGGGGGCTGTGCTGTAAGGCGCAGACAATTGAGACCTTTTTGCGGTTGCCGAGAGATAACTCCTTTATTTTTTTCTCGGTATCAAGCTGTAGCCTCTCGCACAGGCGCTTTGCCGCAGCCGAGCAGTCCTTTTTGCGAAGCGCCGCCGATAGCCTTATTACCTCCCGCACCCGCATATCGGGGTAAAACGCCGCCTCCGACGGCATATAGCCTACCTCGCTTAATATTTCGGTTTTATTTTTGATTATGTCCTTGCCGAAAATCTCCGCACTGCCCGAGGTGGGGGAGATAAGCCCCAAAAGAGTGCGGACGGTGGTGCTCTTGCCCGCGCCGTTTGGACCTATAAAGCCAAAAAAGTCCCCCTCCTTAACTTCAAGGTCAATCCCGTCAATACCCCTTGACTTGCCGTAAAATTTTACAAGTGAATTTGTTTTAATCACATTCATCGCTTTGCCGCTCCCTTCACGGTGGTTTAATACATTATACCTAATACTCCCTTAATAAACAAGGCTTTTCGGCATATTTTTGAAATCTTAATTCCATCTTAATGTAATGTAAATTGCAATACCGTTTATTTGCACAAAAATAATTATTTATAAGCTCTTCAAAAATGCAATTTATCAAAATGTAGATACCCTATTGACAAATAACCCAATATGTTGTATTATAATACCGTACTAAAGGTCGCGTGACTGACGGATAAGCGGGTAACCGCGTGGAGCGCGATTTTATAATGCCGACCGTCTGGGCAATTCAGCTTATTACTGGATTGCCCTTTTGTATTGTTTAGGAGGATAATAATGGAACAAAGCAATTGGAACGGATTTAAAGCGGGAGTATGGCAGGACGAAATCAACGTCCGAGATTTTATACAGCAGAATTATACCGAGTACAAAGGCGACGACAGCTTTTTAACGGGTGCCACCAAGCGCACAAAGGAGCTTATGGGGCGGCTTAACTCCCTTTTCGAGCTTGAAAGGCAGTACGGCGGGGTGCTTGATATTGATACCGAGACGGTATCCTCCCTTACTGCCTACGCGCCGGGGTATATCGATAAGGACAAGGAGCTTATTGTCGGTATGCAGACCAACCGCCCATTAAAGCGCGGGGTTAACCCCTTTGGCGGTATTCGTATGGCGCGTCAGGCCTGCGAAGCCTACGGCTACAAGCTTAGCGATAAGATTGAGAGCGAGTTCAAGTACAGAACCACCCACAACGACGGCGTTTTCAGAGCCTACACCGAGGAAATGCGCTTAGCCCGCAGGAGCCACATTATAACAGGTCTGCCCGACGCCTACGGCAGAGGAAGAATTATAGGCGATTACAGACGGGTCGCCCTTTACGGTATCGACAGACTTGTTGAGGAAAAGAAAAAGGACAAGGCGGCTTTAACCGAGGGCAATTTCGGCGCGGATGAAATAAAGCTTGACGAGGAGCTTTTCCAGCAGATAGCATTTTTAGGCTATATGAAGGAAATGGCGGCTATGTACGGCTTTGATATAAGCGAGCCTGCAAGCAACACCAGGGAGGCGATACAGTGGACCTATTTTGCCTATCTTGCCGCTATCAAGGAGCAAAACGGCGCGGCTATGTCCTTAGGTCGCGTCAGCACCTTCTTTGATATTTACATTGAGCGCGATATTAAAAACGGCGTTTTGACCGAAAGCACGGCGCAGGAGCTTATTGACGATTTTGTAATGAAGCTTAGAATCGCCCGCCATCTGCGCACACCCGACTATAATGAGCTTTTCGGCGGTGACCCGATGTGGATTACCGAAAGCGTAGGCGGAATGGGTGAGGACGGCAGAACCTTAGTCACCAAAAGCAGCTTCCGTATTTTAAATACCCTTTATACTCTGGGTTCCTCTCCCGAGCCGAATCTTACGGTTTTGTGGTCTAACTCTCTGCCAGAGGGCTTTAAGAAATTCTGCGCCAAGGTCTCCTGCGATACCGATTCCATTCAGTACGAAAACGACGACCTTATGAGACCGATTTACGGCGACGACTATGCTATTGCCTGCTGTGTTTCGGCAATGAAGGTAGGTAAGCAGATGCAGTTTTTCGGCGCGCGCTGTAATCTGGCGAAGCTTTTACTGCTTGCAATCAACGGCGGCGTGGATACAGGGAGCGGAATACACATAGGTCCGCAGATGGGCGTTATGGAGGGCGAGGTTCTCGATTACGAAAAGGTCAAGGCAAGGCTTGATAAGTATATCGAGTGGGTTGCCCGCCTTTACGTCAACACAATGAACGTAATTCACTATATGCACGACAAGTACGCCTATGAAAAGTCCCAGATGGCTCTGCACGACACAGACGTTCACCGCTTTATGGCGTTCGGCGTGGCGGGACTTTCGGTAATCGCCGATTCGCTTAGCGCTATTAAATACGGCGAGGTTCGCCCGATAAGGGACGAAAACGGCTTTATCACCGAGTTTGAGACTGTGGGCGAGTTCCCGAAATTCGGCAACGACGACGACCGCGTAGACCTTATCGCAAAAGAGCTTACCCACCAAATGATTACCGAGCTTAGAAAGACCCCGACCTACAGAAATGCCGAGCATACCCTTTCGGTGCTTACCATTACCTCAAACGTAATGTACGGCAAGAATACCGCCGCCACCCCCGACGGCAGACCCGCGGGCGCACCCTTTGCACCGGGTGCTAATCCTATGCACAACCGCGAGGAAAACGGCGCGCTCGCTTCACTTAACTCGGTCGCAAAGCTTTCCTACGACGATTGCCGCGACGGTATTTCCAATACCTTCTCCATAACTCCCGACACTCTGGGCAGAACGGCGGGGGAGCGGGTTAATAACCTTGTCTCTGTGCTGGACGGCTACTTCGCTAAAATGGCGCACCATATCAATATTAACGTGCTCAACCGCGAAACGCTTATAAAGGCTTACAACGACCCCACGGCTTACCCCAACCTTACAATCCGTGTTTCGGGCTATGCGGTTAACTTCCACAAGCTTTCCCGCGAGCAACAGCGCGAGGTTATAAGCCGCACCTTCCACGAGGCTATGTAAAATGAAGGAATTAAATAAAGGACAAATCAGCTCCTTTCAGACGCTCGGCACCCTTGACGGACCGGGCGTCCGTTTTGTGGCGTTTTTGCAGGGCTGTCCGCTTCGCTGCGTATGCTGTCACAACCCCGAAACGTGGGATATAAACGGCGGAACGCAGTATACCGCGAAAGAGGTCGTCGAAAAGGCGGAAAGATATAAGGAATATTTCGGCAAGGAGGGCGGTATAACCCTGTCGGGCGGCGAGCCGCTTTTGCAGGCGGAATTTGCCGCAGAGATTTTCAGGCTTTGCAAGGAAAAAGGAATTA
>JBJEOD010000224.1:0-1978 GCA_051880535.1 Acutalibacteraceae bacterium
ATACCTCACCTTTGAAAGCAACGAGACTATGTACTCCCAGATTAAGAGCGGCGGTATAAGCTACGATATAATAATCCCCTCGGATTATATGATAGAACGCCTTAAAAACGAGGATATGCTCGAAAAAATCGACACCGCAAAGCTTTCCAACTACGACCTGATTGACGACAGCTATAAAAACCTGTTTTTTGATGAAAACAACGAATACAGCGTTCCCTACAATGTCGGCTTGGTCGGAATCATTTATAATGAAAAGCTGACGGGAAGCGACATTGAACATTCATGGAATGTCCTGTGGGACGAAAAATACAAGGATATGGCGCTTAACTTCAATAACCCGCGCGACGCCTTTATGACCGCCCAGATGATTTTAGGTCAGGATTTAAACACCCTTAACAAGGCGGACTGGGACGCCGCCGCTGAACTTTTAAAGCAGGGCAAGGCCAATCTCCAGTCCTATGTTATGGACGAGATTTACGCTAAAATGGAGACGGGCGAGGCGTCTGTTGCCCCCTACTATGCGGGCGATTACCTTACAATGCTCGAATCAAACGAGGATCTGCGCTTCTTCTACCCCGACGAGGGCACAAATATTTTTGTGGATTCAATCTGTATACCTAAAAACGCAAAGAATTACGACGCGGCGCTTATGTATATAAACTTCCTCTTAGAGCCCGATATTTCCACCGACAACGCCGAGTATATCGGCTACGCCTCCCCCAACACAGCGGTTATAAACAATAAGGATTACTGCTATTATCAGAATGAAATCCTCTATCCTGATGAGGCGGATATGCCAAAGGTTCAGTACTATCACGATATCGACAGCGAAATCCGCACCTATTACGAAACCCTCTGGAGCGAGGTAAAGCTATACTGATAAGCTTTAAGGGGCTGTCGCATTAAGGTGAATTTGCACAAATAAAAGGACTGGGGGATTTGGCTTGTAAAAAGCCTAAATGTATCCCTCCACCGCCGTTCGGCGGTCCCCCTCCCTTTAGGCAAGGGAGGCTTTTTGTGTAAAATGCCCTTAACGCGACAGCCCCTTTTTATTTGCGCTTTCAATAATGTATGCTTTTCGGGTAAAATTATAATGTATAAATTATCCGCGGAGGTATAAAAATGGAGGAACAAATTTTATCACGGGAAATCATATCCGATTTTAAGGAGCACTTAATTTTGCAGGAAAGAAGCCCGGCAACGGTTGAAAAATATGTACGCGACGCGTCGGCCTTTTGTGAATACCTGCAGGGCGGCGTGGTGACCAAGCAAACGGCGATCGCCTATAAGCAAAGGCTTATAGAAAGCGGCTACGCGGTGCGGAGCATAAATTCAATGATAGCGTCTCTCAACAGTCTTTTTGATTTTTTAGGTCTTCGGGCTTTAAGGCTTAAAACCGTAAAAACCCAACAGCAGATTTACTGCCCCGAGGAAAAGGAGCTTACCAAGGAAGAGTACACACGGCTTTGCAGAACCGCCGAAAAAAAGCACAACGAACGGCTTAATCTTATTTTGCAGACAATCTGCGGCACGGGGATCAGGGTCGGCGAGCTTAAATTCATCACGGTCGAGGCGGCACGGCGGGGCGAGGCAACGGTCTCCTGCAAGGCAAAAACGCGGAGCGTGTTTATCGTTAAAGAGCTGCAAAAAAAGCTCTTGCGCTACGCGAAGTCGCACGGAATTAAAGCAGGCAGTATTTTTATAACCCGCACCGGCAGACCGTTAAGCCGCACCAACATCTGGCGGGAAATGAAAAACCTCTGCCTTGAAGCAGAGGTAAGCCCGACAAAGGTATTCCCGCACAATCTGCGGCATCTTTTTGCCCGGGTGTTTTACGGGCTTGAAAAGGATATTGCAAAATTAGCCGATATTTTAGGTCACAGCAGTATCGACACCACACGCATTTATATTATTTCCACAGGCACCGAGCATAGAAAAAGAATGGAAAATATGCGGCTGATAGTCTGAAAATAAAAAA
>JBJEOD010000225.1:0-1969 GCA_051880535.1 Acutalibacteraceae bacterium
TTTCTCCGTCACCTGATCAATCAGCCTGCTCTCCTCTTCGGTCAGCGGCTCAAAACAGCATTTTACTTTCCCTCGGACTAATTAACTCTCCGATTAAATGGCTGTCGGACTCAAGCTATATTGTTCCGATTGTTGTTATGGTTCAGCTATGGCAAAGCATGGGCGTTTCATTCCTTGCTAATATTTCGGGACTTCAAAATATCAATCCTGAGATTTATGAGGCAGGAAGCGTTGACGGTATAAAGAACCGTTGGCAGGAACTCTGGTATATTACCTTACCGGGAATGTCGCATATGCTTTTGTTCTCGGCAGTAATGCAAATCGCGAGTTCTTTTTCTATCAGTTCAATTATCACACAGCTTGCGGGATATCCGACGGTCGGATATGTTGCCGATACGATTGTGTCGTATCTTTCGGATGTGGGAACGGTTAAATATGAAATGGGTTACGCTTCGGCGCTCTCTGTCGTTCTGTTTTTACTGATGATTGCAACGAGAGGAATTACCAAAAAATTATTGGATAAGGTGGGTCAGTAAGATGAGTAAGGTTAAACATCGACTGTTTCATCGTTCCGGGAGAGCTCAGTTTAAAAGATATACGAGGTCTAAATTCGGGAATTTTATGCTGTTTTTGTTCCTTGCGTTGGCAGGTGCGTTTTCTGTGTTGCCCCTGATTTACAGTATAGTCACTTCCTTCAAGCCTCTGGACGAATTAATGATTTTCCCGCCGACTTTGATCACGGTTCGTCGTCCGACTTTGGAAAATTATTTTGCTTTGCCTGAGCTTATCTCCGGACTTTCTATTCCGCTTTCCCGCTATATTGTCAACAGCTTGCTAATCAGCGTGGCAGGAACGGTATTGGAGGTTTTAGTGTCGGCTATGGCGGCGTTTGTGCTGTCTAAGGCAAATCTTAAATACCAAAAAACAATTTTTTTAATAGTACAGTTTGCATTGTTGTTTAACGGGTATACTTTAGAGGTTCCACGCTATTTGATTTATGCAAAAATGGGTATGATCGATACCTACGCAGTATATATCTTGCCTTTCCTTGCTTCTTCAATGGGTGTATTCTTGATGAAGCAGTATATGGACGGATATATACCCAATGCGTTGATTGAAGCTGCACATATCGACGGATCAAGCTGGTTCAATACTTTTTGGAGGATTGTTCTCCCGAATATTAAGCCCTGTATTCTTACCTTGACATTGTTTACTTTCCGTGACATCTGGGCAACGATACCGGGCGGAACTATATTTACCGAAGCTAAGAAGACCTTGCCGACCGTTATGTCAACTATAGCGTCAGGCGGCGTAGCGAGAACAGGTCCCGCTATGGCGGCAACGGTTATTATGATGATTCCTCCGATAGCGGTATTTCTCATTTCTCAAGGCAGCGTCAGAGAAACTATGGGCAGCGCGGGAATTAAAGGATAGGGGGAAGCGGTGCATAATATGACAAAATATCAAAAATATGTAATGAAACTACTCGTTTCAATAGTTCTCCTGTTTTCATTCAGTATTTCCGCTTTTGCCATACCTGCCGATACGATCCCTGTCGGAAGCGAAGAAGTACCCTATGAAAGCTACACTTATTGGGAGGAATACGGTTCATCCAAGAAGACGCCTGTGTATTCAAAGCCTATGTATGAGATTGAAGGCATATTGGACGCTTCGACTTTCGGGATGTCTTCGTTCGGAACAATTACAGATACTTGCTCTGACAGTGAGGGCAGAGTATATCTGCTTGACGGGGGAGCCTCTGCAATTTATGTAACAGACAAAAATTATAATCCAATCGCTACAATAACTGATATATCCTTAAACGGTGAATCGCAGTCTATTGAAGGTGCTCAGGGAATTTTTGTTAAAGGCGATGTGATTTATGTCGCGGATACTGAGAATAAGCGCGTTATGACCCTCGGTATTGACGGTATTGTTACAAGCGTTTTGCCGGAACCCGATGCGAAGG
>JBJEOD010000226.1:0-1961 GCA_051880535.1 Acutalibacteraceae bacterium
CAGACAGCGGACAAAAGGTATAAAAATGAAAAGAAAAATTTTCTTAAAAATATGTTAAAAAATTGTCGAAAAGGTCTTTTCAAAGCGCAAATTATATGTTATACTACATATGTATATGTAGATTTGGGCATACCGCGTCATTGACGTCGGTCAAACCGCTATACAATTAATTGTAGGAGGATTCGGTTCATGCAAAAAAAGATCAGTAAGCTTCCCTTTAAGGGAACAGCTGAACAGGAACAGAAGCTGAAGGAAGTAATCAATGCTAACAAGCACGATAAGAGCTTGTTAATGTCTGTAATGCAGCAGGCGCAGGATATTTACGGTTATCTTCCTATGGAGGTACAGGAAATGATTGCCGAGGGAATGGACGTGCCGCTCGAAAAGGTTTACGGCGTATCCACCTTTTATGCGCAGTTCTCGCTCTCGCCTAAGGGTGAGTACAACATTTCCGTATGCTTAGGTACGGCTTGCTATGTTAAGGGCTCGGGGGATATTTTCAACAAGCTCAGCGAAAAGTTAGGCATCGGCGCGGACGAATGTACCGCGGACGGAAGATTCTCGCTTACGGCCTGCCGCTGTATAGGCGCCTGCGGATTGGCTCCCGTGCTTACCGTTAACGACGAGGTTTACGGCAGACTTACCGTGGACGATGTTGACGGCATACTCGAAAAATACGGAAAATAAGTTAAATCTGTCCGAAAGGATAAATCTGTATGAAAATCAGTACCATTAAGGATTTACTCGAAGCAAAGGTCATCTGCTGCGAGGAGGGGCTTAACCGCCACGTTTACTCCGCCTGCGGCAGTGATATGATGAGCGACGTGCTGGCATACGTTAAGGATCAGGCTGTGCTGCTCACGGGGCTTGTCAATTCGCAGGTAATAAGAACCGCGGAAATGATGGATATGAACTGCATCGTTTTCGTTCGCTCTAAAATGCCCACTGCCGAAATGATAGAGCTTGCAACCGAAAACGGTATGGTTATTCTCGCGACCGAAAAAAGAATGTACGAGGCGTGCGGTCTGCTTTACAGCAACGGTCTCGTAGGCAACAGGGTAAAAAATGTCTGAAGCGCTCAAATTCCATTTTGATGTGGACGGGGACGATTTCACTTCGGCAGGAAAGGCGTCGGTTCAGGTCAAAAAGAATTTAAGGCAGTTGGGGCTTTCTCCCGAAACCATACGCCGCGTTTCTATTGCTATGTATGAGGGTGAGATTAATATGGTTATCCACGCGGGCGGCGGCATTGCCGACGTTACCGTGACAGAGGACTGTGTTGAAATACTCTTAAGCGACAAGGGACCCGGTATTAAGGACATTGATCAGGCGATGCAGGAGGGCTTCTCCACCGCGTCGGACAATATACGTTCCTTGGGCTTCGGCGCGGGAATGGGACTGCCTAATATGAAACGGTATACAGATTATATGGATATTAAATCCACCGTCGGTGTGGGGACCGACATAACCATGAGAGTTAATATTTAAAAAATATTATTTCGGCAGGTTTTTAAAATGAATACATACGAACATTCGGTTCATCTTGAAGTCGAAAAATGCTGTGGCTGTACCACCTGCCTAAAGCATTGCCCGACCGAGGCTATAAGGATAAAGGACGGCCGCGCGGTTATAAATCAAGAACGGTGTATCGACTGCGGCGAGTGCATACGCGTCTGCCCGCATAACGCTAAAAAGGCGGTCTGCGGCAAGCTTTCCGATATGGACGGCTTTAAGTGGAAGATAGCTCTTCCCGCGCCTACGCTCTACGGTCAGTTCGATAATCTTGACGATGTGGATTATGTGCTGGACGGACTTCTTAAAATCGGCTTTGACGACGTGTTTGAGGTTTCCGCCGCGGCGGAGCTGGTAAGCGCCTACACAAGGCTTTACCTAAAGACCGAGGGGGTTAAAAAGCCCGCGATAAGCTCGGCTTGCCCTGTGGTTATAAGGCTGATAGGGCT
>JBJEOD010000227.1:0-8859 GCA_051880535.1 Acutalibacteraceae bacterium
AAAGCTCCTCTTGTCTATGGCAAGAAGCTACGGAAAAACGATTGTTATTGTAACTCACAACCAAAGTATTTCAAAAATGGCCGATGTTGTGATTCGGGTGAAGAACGGAAAAATACGCTCCTGCGAAGAGCAGCCGAATCCACTGAGTGCCGATGAAGTGGAGTGGTGATATGCTGTTTCGCAAATTATGGAGAACAATGAGGTTATATAAAGCGCAGTTTATCTCGATGATTATTATGATTGCGCTTGGAATCGGAATTTTTGTCGGTTTCAATATGGAATGGGTCAGTGTCGAAAAGAATACCGACTCTTTCCTGCAGGAGACAAACTTCGCAGACTATCGTGTGATTTCGGATAACGGATTTTCAAAAGAAGATGCGGACAGCATTTCCGAACTCGATGGGATTGATAAAGCTGCCCGTTACCTATCGGTACAGGCTGATATCAAGGACAAGAACGGTGACACGCTGGCTCTCACCGTCACAGAGGACGCAGGAGTTTCCGGTTTTAAGGTTATGGAAGGAGAAGCATACGATGAAACAAGCACTGACGGTATCTGGCTGTCCGACAAATATGCTTCTTCAAACGGGATTTCCATTGGAGATATCCTGATTTTAGAATATAAAAATATTGAATTCAAAGGAACTGTCAGGGGACTTATCAAGTCGGGCGAGCATATGGTGTGCGTCCGTGATGAAACACAGCTTATGCCGGATTATGAGACTCACGGCTTTGCGTACATATCGCCCGAAATGTATAAGAAAACAGCCGGTTTTGAATATTATCCGCAGATCAATGTTCTGTCCGCACTGGATAAAAAGGAATTTACGGATAAAGTTGATGAAGCTTTAGATACGACTCTGATGATACTGACAAAAGAAGAAAATATTTCATATGCCGGTCCGCAGGGTGAGATAGAAGAAGGAAAAACAATGGGAAGCATACTTCCGGTTCTGTTTTTGCTGATTGCCGTGCTGACAATGGTTACTACGATGCACAGAATCGCCGCAAAAGAAAAAACACAAATTGGCACTCTCAAGGCTCTCGGCTTTAAGAACAAAAGGATTTTGCGCCATTACACCTCCTATGCTTTTATGATTGGAATTATAGGAACAGTTTTGGGAATAGCCCTCGGTTACTTCGTGGCTTGGCTGGTACTTAATCCCAATGGTATGATGGCAACTTATATTGATATTCCCGAATGGAAGCTTTACTTGCCTTGGTTCTGCATTGTTATACTTATCTTAATTCTTGCTCTCCTAACTCTTATTGGTTTTCTCTCTGTACGGCAGATGCTGAAAGGTACTGCGGCGGATGCTCTTCGCCCTTACGCACCGAAAAAGATGAAGCGGTTACTGCTTGAAAAAACCGCAGTTTGGAAAAAGCTCGGCTTTGGGGCGCAGTGGAATCTGCGTGACAGTATGCGGCACAAATCAAGGACAATGATGACCCTTATCGGTGTTGTCGGCTGTGCTCTTATCGTTGTGGCGGCACTGGGCATGGGCGATACTATGGATGCATTTTTGGATATGTACTACGGGGACGCTTTGTGCTATAGTTCCCGAATCAATCTGTCGGAGCAGGCATCTCCCGAAAAGATCGATGAACTGATAGAAAAATATGAGGGCGATTACAGTGCGTCGGTGGCTGTTAAAATCGAGGAAAAAGCAGTATCCCTTGACATTTATCATACACCGGGCGAGCTTGTTCGTTTCCCCGATGATAACAATAATTTCATAGAAATAAATGATGACGGTGTGTATCTGTGTATGCGCTTGGCAGAGGAATTTGAACTGTCTAAGGGCGATACCTTTGAGGTAAGTCCATACGGCTCGGATAAAATCTATACCTTAAAAGTAGCAGGTGTCATTCGTTCCGTATCGGAAAACATGGTGATTTCGCCCGAATATGCAGAAAGCATAGAATTGCCGTATACCGTAAACGCCATATATACCGAAACCGAAAAATCGGGTATTCCCTCCGACAGTGCTATCGCTTCGGTTCAATCCAAGCAGGCAATTATCGATTCCTTCGACAGCTTTCTGGAACTGATGAATCTGATGATTCTCATTTTCATCGTTGCCGCCATTGTTCTCGGTGTGGTCGTGCTTTACAATCTCGGTGTAATGAGTTATACCGAGCGTTACCGTGAAATGGCAACGCTGAAGGTTGTAGGCTTTAAGGACAGAAAAATCGGAGCATTGCTTATAGGGCAGAATCTGTGGATCTCGCTAATCGGCGTTGTAATCGGTATTCCTCTCGGTGCGGCTGTTCTTGATTATTTGATGCATGCCCTTGCCTCGGAATATGAAATGAAAACGGTAATTAACATTTCCACCTATCTTGTAAGCATTCTTCTCACTGTGGGAATGTCGGTTTTTGTCAGCCTGATAGTATCAAGAAAGAATAGGAAAATTGATATGGTTGAGGCACTGAAAGGTGCAGAGTAAAGCGAAAAATGAAAGTAGAATGTCAGAAAAATATATGTGAAAAAAAGGAAGAAAACATAGTCTTAGAGATGAGCGAAGGCCGTATTAGGCGGGCTTCGTATCAGGTTTTTCCGGGAATAGAGCTGGTTTACAACAGTATACATGTTCAAAGAGTTGAAGATACCGTAACTTTCGGCGGCAATGTCATTGAAATCTGTCATTGCCGCGAAGGGCGTATGGAGTTTAACTTGCAGGATGAGTTCTGCTACATAACTCCCGGCGATATTATCATTGTAAGGGCTGGAGATATAAAGGGAGCTTCCTATTTCCCCATCGGGCATTATCACGGCATATCCGTTTTTATTGATATTGACCGAACACCGAAATGCTTATCCTGCTTTTTGGACGATGTTAATGTTGAACCGAAATCGCTTGCAGAGAAGTTCTGCAAAGCAAAACAATGTTTTATTGCCCGATCCAACCCTTCTTTTGAGCATATTTTTTCTGAAATATACTCAGTTGACGAAAAAATAAGAACCGGCTATTTGAAAATTAAAACCTTAGAACTGCTTTTGTTTTTGAGTGCTATGGATTTGAGGCAGGACGAATACGATGCCCGCATTGTTTCCGACACGCAGGCAACTCTTGCAAAAGAAATAAGCGGATATCTGACCGAGCATATGGATGACCGTATCACACTTGAACAGCTTTCCGACTGCTTTCATATTTCCGGAACACATATCAAAACGGCTTTCAAGGCAGTTTACGGCGTTTCATTTTATTCCTATATCCGAACACAAAAAATGGAATCGGCAGCATATATGCTTGAATACACCGACAAATCCATACTTGAAATCTCAGGTGAACACGGCTACGACAACGGCAGTAAGTTTGCAAACGCTTTTAAGACTGTAAAAGGAATGACGCCTACCGAATACCGAAGCCGTAATAAAAATAAGCGTTTTTGTCCGAATGGAGCCTTATTTCGTCTTTTAGGAGCAGATAAGGCTCAAATTTCAAAATATAATAATAAACGAAGACGCCGTTGAAAGGCGTTTGCTTTTCACCGGAGGTTAGCAAATGCTAACCATATGAAAGGAGATGTAAAATGAGCGTTGTCATTGTAGGCGGGAATGAATGTATGATCCGTCAATATAAAAACCTATGTAGAGAGTATCAATGTAAAGCAAAGGTATATCCTAAAATGTCGGGAGGCCTCAAAGATATCGGAACACCCGATTTGCTTGTTCTTTTTACGAGTACTGTTTCACACAAGATGATACGGTGCGCATTAAACGAAACTAAGGGACAAAACGTGCGGATTGCCCGTTCTCACACAAGCTCTATAAGTGCATTAAAGAATATTTTAGAAGAACACACCGCAGGTTGCAAATAAGGAGGCGGTACAGATGTCAGAAGAATTGTTAATACGCCATTGTTCGCCCACGCTTGCCGGCTTGAAAACAGGAAATATGTTTACCTGTTCTTTTGAAAATACGGAAAGTATGAAAGCTGATGTGCGCAAGCTGAACGGACTTCTTGTGAAAAAGGGGCTTCGGGTTCTGCCTCTGCGTTATAGGAACAATCGTGCGTTAATATATGTGTACCGCCCTGTCAAACTATCAGAGGATTTAAAAAATGATACTGCCTGTCGGTTACTTGAAGAACGAGGATATCAATTTAATGCACCGGACCGTTGTATTGTCAGGTTAATTCAAAGACTGAGTGAAAGCGAAGAGTTTCCACACGAAATTGGGCTTTTTCTCGGCTATCCTCCGGAGGATGTATGCGGGTTTATCGAAAACAAAGCAGACACTTGCAAGTGTGTCGGTTGTTGGAAGGTTTACGGGGATGAGTACGCAGCGAAGAAACTTTTCGCGAAGTATAAAAAATGTACGAATATTTATTGCACGATGTTTGCAAAAGGAAGGTCTATTGAACGGCTTACTGTTGCCGTTTGATATAAATTTTTAGAAAGGTTGGTACACAACATGAGTAAAATAGCAGTAGTATTTTGGAGCGGAACCGGTAATACCCAAGCAATGGCAACTGCTGTTCTTGAAGGTATAAAAGAAAAAGGAGCCGAGGGTGTAATGCTGACAGCAACAGAGTTTGACGAATCAATGATAGCTTTGTTTGACGCAATTGCTTTCGGATGCCCGTCCATGGGATCTGAACAACTTGAAGAAAGCGAGTTTGAACCTATGTTCAGCTCTTGTGAAGCAAAGCTGAAGGGCAAGAAAATCGCGCTGTTCGGCTCTTACGGTTGGGGCGACGGTGAATGGATGCGCAACTGGGAGGAAACCTGTATTTCCGACGGAGCCGTTCTCGCCTGCGATTCCGTTATCTGCAATGAGGCACCAGACGATGAAGCAACGGCTTCTTGTAAAGCACTCGGAGCAGCACTTGTATAAAACTTGACCCAAACGTAAGCGCATCGAATTCGGTGCGCTTTTCGTTCTGCTCAAGACTTTCTAAAAATATGAAAACTCAATAACCAAATGGAATAAAAATGTCTGTTTGAGCATATTATTTTGAAATAGAGCATGTTATAATCGATACAGACCCGAAAAGGTCTTAATTATTTGCATTCGGGTTAGCGTGTGCTAACCAAAGGAGGAAGTATGAGTAATCAAAACAATAAATTACAAGGAAAAGATTTAATCAACGTAGGTATTTACACGGCGATTTACTTTTTCGTGACTTTTTTAGTCGCAATGCTTGGATTTATACCGATTTTTATGGTATTGATGGCAGTTATCGCTCCGATTATCGGCGGTATACCATTTATGCTGTTTTTAACAAAAGTGAAAAAAACAGGTATGATTTTTTTAATGAGCGTTATCATGGGACTAATGATGTTACTTACCGGAATGGGTTATTGGCCTCTCATTATCAGTATAATCAGCGGAATTGCGACAGAACTTATTTACAGAGCAGGAAAATATAAAAGCGCAAAGTGCGCAGTACTTGCAAGCGGTGTGTTTCCTCTTTGGATGTGGGGAAACTACATTCCTCTGTTTGTAAATGCAGAAAAGTATTTTTCCAGCCGCCAAAGCTTCGGGCAAGAATATGTCGATAGTCTTACGTCTATGCTACCCGGGTGGATGTGTCCGGTGCTTCTAATCGCTTGTTTTGTCAGTGGCATTATTGGCGGACTGATTGGCAAAGTTATGTTGAAGAAACATTTCAAAAAAGCGGGAATTGCCTGATGAATACGGAATTTCTGGCGACAACCGTTAAAAAAAGCTCGCTCGATCCGCGCACAAAACTCACCTTGCTTGTGGCTATTGCTGTAGTAGTGTTAGGGGGTGCCGGCGGAGAAAAAATGCTCCCGTTTTCCTGCGTTCTTTCGATTATACCTTTCGTTCTGCTAATGTGTTCCGGCAAAATAATGCGTGCGGTTATTGGGATCTTCGCACTGAGTGTAGGTTATTTGCTCCAATATATCATATTGCCGTGTACGACAGGTGTGGTTAATTTTCTTGTTTTGTTAACTGCTGGAATTGTTATACGGCTGACCCCCGGTTTGACTATGGGCACTTATGCTTTGTCTACAACAACAGTCAGTGAATTTACCGCTGCTTTTCAGCGAATGCACATCACAGACAAGCTGACAATCCCACTTTCTGTGATGTTCCGATTCTTTCCGACCGTTATGGAAGAATTCACATCCATAAATGCGGCAATGCGTATGCGCGGCATTAAGTTTGGAGGAAAGAATTTTCTCAAAGCAATAGAATACCGGGCGGTGCCGATGATGGCGTGTTCGGTCAAAATTGGTGAAGAGTTGTCGGCTTCTGCATTGACAAGAGGATTGGGAGGACCGAAAAAGAGAACCAACATCTGTGAAATCGGATTTCACGCTTTGGACTATGTGTTCTTGGTTTTCGTGTTTTTGATGACTTTTTACGGCCTGTTCTCCGCTCTGGGGGTGATATTATGATTGAGTTTCATAATGTATCTTTTTCCTATAACGGAGAAACAAATGAAAACAGCGTGCAAAATATTGATCTTTCAATTCCGGGCGGGCAGACTCTGCTTATTACAGGTCCGTCAGGCTGCGGAAAATCGACAATACTAAGGTTAATTAACGGACTTGCGCCTCATTTTTATGAGGGAAAAGTTACAGGTAAAGTTTTGGTCGATGGACAAAACCCGTCAAAAGCGCCGCTGTATGAAATGGCTGAAAGATTAGGTAGCGTTTTTCAAAATCCGAGATCACAGTTTTACAATGTGGACACAAACGGCGAACTGGCGTTTGCCTGCGAAAATCAGGGAATGGAGAAAAATGAAATTTTTGCACGAATGGAGCGTTCTGTACAAAGATTTCACATTGAAGAGTTGCTGAACAAAAATGTATTACATCTTTCAGGCGGACAAAAGCAACAGCTCGCTTGTGCGTCTGTCGATGTGGCAGGTCCGGATATTTTCTTGTTGGACGAGCCGTCCGCTAATCTTGATTACGATGCAACACAGCGGCTGAAAAAAATGATTACAATATGGAAGTCAGAAGGTAAAACCGTTGTTATTGCCGAACATAGGATTTCGTGGCTATGGGAACTCTGCGACCGGGTTATTGTTATGAATAAAGGCTGCATAGCAGAAGATTATGACGCTGATAGAAAACAAAAACTGACTCCGGAACAATGCAGAAAACTCGGACTACGTTCTTTGGATGTCTGTAATCCTTCAGACCTTAAAAAAATCGATTCAAATGCTGAATCGGATGTAGAAATACATAATCTGTGCTTTTCATACGAAAAAGGAGTCCCTGTGCTCGATATTCCGTCAATCCGATTTCCTGTAAAAAAAGTGACTGCGCTTGTAGGGTATAACGGAGTTGGAAAAACGACATTTCTCCACTGCCTTACGGGCATGAAGAAAAAAGCAAAAGGAACGGTAAGATATAACGGGAAAACCTTTTCGCTTAAAGAATTCGGAAAACGCGTGTTTCTTGTTATGCAAGATGTAAATCATCAGCTTTTTACGGAGAGTGTTCTGGAAGAAATTTTAATCAGTATGAAAACCGAAAACGAAGAAAAAGCGGATGAAATTCTTGCAATGCTTGATTTGTCGGAATATCGTGACCGTCATCCAATGAGTCTTTCAGGCGGGCAAAAACAGCGTGTTGCAATAGCCTGCGCCTTTGCATCTGATCGGGATATTCTTTTATTTGACGAGCCGACAAGCGGATTGGATTTCGGCACAATGGAAATGACTGCAAAGCTATTCCGTCAACTTGCTAATATGGGAAAAACAGTGCTTGTCGTTACGCATGACAGCGAGTTGATTCAGTGTTGCTCTGACTGTATCGTTCATTTGAGGAGGTGAAGCAAAAAATGAATTCAGAAGATCAATCGGTTTGGGAAAAAATAGATGCAGGAATTGCGGGCAGCAATGTCGATCTTATTATTTCAAACGGTGAATGTAAAGTAATGAAACTGTCAGACAGTACGGGCGAAGGAATTATGACTATGTATCGGATATTTGACGGTGTTTATCTTATGTTCAATGATTTTCATATGGAATCCTGTTATTCGCACTTCCAAAGCGGCGAAACTATGCTTGCGGTAGATCATTGCCGCGAGGGTTGTATTGAAATGGAGGTCAACGATCATTTTTGCTGTTGCGTGAACCGCGGAGAAATGCGTATTGACACAAGAGTACATCACAAGGGGAAAGTCCGCTTCCCTCTGCATCATTATCATGGGATTACCATAGGCTTTCAGGCAGGAATTGCGGAACAATCTATTAAGGAGAAAATGCCTGCATTTGATATTGATATCACGACACTTTTGGGGAAGTTCTGCGGTGGCGGCGGTACTTGTGTATTAAGTGCCGATCCATCCATTGATAATCTGTTTACTCAGCTTTACCGACTGCCTCAACAATCTAAGACAGACTATTTTAAAATTAAAGTCATGGAATTGTTGGTTTATCTTAACAGTATCAACTACACGGCTGAAAGTTCTGAAAAACCGTACTTTTATAAAAGTCAGGTTGAAAAAATCCATGCGATTCATGAACTGATTACGGAGCATTTTGATGAGGATTATACGCAAGAAGAATTGTCGGAAATGTTTGATATTAATCTCACAGCTATGAAACAGTGCTTTAAGAGTATATACGGTCAACCGATATACAGATACTTGAAGGAATATCGTATCAACCGTGCGGCAGAAATGCTGTTGACAGATTTTAATAAAAATGTTTCGGAAATAGCTGCTGTTTGCGGGTATGAAAATCCCGGCAAATTCGGTCAGGTTTTCAGAGAGAAATTCGGTGTTGCACCGTTAGAATACAGAAAAAGCAACGGAAGAAGGGATTATTAGATGAAAGCAAAGAAAGAAAAAAGTACAGCTGCCTGGATCATGGAATTTGCAGGACAGAAAAAAAGCGGCTATGTTGCCAGCGTTCTGCTGGCTAT
>JBJEOD010000228.1:0-1948 GCA_051880535.1 Acutalibacteraceae bacterium
CCTTTTTTCCTTTTCCCTTTACGTCCTGCAATAATACTACCTTCATACTGTTCTCCGTTCCGCCGCTGTTTTTATGTAAGGCACGGGCGGATTCTGCGGCAAATTAGTAGCCCGTGCCGTAAATCAGACCTCCATTATTATAGGAAGAATCATAGGCGATCTCTTGGTCTTGGTAAATACAAATCTTGAAATTTTTTCCTTTATTCTGGTTTTTATGGTGTTCCAATCCCTTACGTTTTCAATATAACAGCGCTCCAGAATGTCGCAGACCTGCTCGTTAATATCGTTAATTAAGGATTCGTTTTCCTTAACGTATACAAAACCGCGTGATACTACATCCGGACCCGAGACGACCTCGCGGGTGATCCCGTCTATCGAAACGGCGACAATTATAATACCGTCGTCCGACAAATGCTTACGGTCGCGAAGTACTATACTTCCTACGTCCCCTACTCCGAGTCCGTCAACAAGCACCCTGCCTGCCTGAACGGTTTCGGTGGCTTTAAGCTCCTTTTCGGAGACCTCAATAACACTGCCGTTGCCCGCAATTAAAATATTCTCCTCGGGAATACCCATCTGGCGCGCCAGTCCCGCATGCTTCATCAAGTGCTTCTGTTCGCCGTGCAGAGGAATAAAGTACTTAGGCTTTACAATGCTCATCATAAGCTTAAGCTCCTCCTGACAGGCGTGTCCCGAAACGTGAACATCGTACATACGCTCATAAACCACATTTGCGCCGCGCTTCATAAGCTCGTTAATAACCTTGCCGACAAGCTTTTCATTGCCGGGTATCGGAGTTGCCGAAATAATAAACATATCGCCGGGGATAATTTCAACCTGTCTGTGGTCGGAGAAAGCAATGCGGTGGAGCGCCGAAAGCGGCTCGCCCTGACTGCCGGTGGTAACTATTACAAGCTCATTGGGGGCGTAGTTCTTTATCATATCAATCTCGATAAGCACGTCCTGCGGAACCTTTAAATAACTAAGCTCAGAAGCGACAGTAACTACGTTTATCATACTTCTTCCCGAAACGGCAACCTTTCTGCCGCAGCGCGCCGCCTCGTCGATAATCTGCTGAATACGGTGAATATTTGACGAGAAGGTTGCCACAATTATCCTGTGATCCTCCGCCTTTTTAAATAGGTTTGAGAAGGAATCGCCGACAATGCGCTCGCTCGGGGTAAAGCCCGGTCTTTCGGCGTTTGTCGAATCGGACATAAGTGCTAAAACGCCCTTTTTGCCAAGCTCCGCAAAGCGGCCTATATCGATAACGTAATCGTCAATAGGGGTGGTGTCTATCTTGAAGTCGCCCGTCTGAACAACCGTACCTGCGGGGCAGGTTATTGCAAATCCAACAGCATCGGGAATGGAATGGTTGACATGTATAAACTCGATTTCAAATTTTCCGAGCTTTATAACATCTCCCGGCTTTGCCACATTAAGCTTAGCGTCTGCAAGGAGCCTGTGCTCCTTAAGCTTACCCTGAATAAGTCCGATTGTAAGATTTGTAGCATAAATCGGAACATTAAAATTCTTTAAAAGATAAGGTATAGCGCCGATATGATCCTCGTGACCGTGAGTGACCACCATACCCTTGATTTTATCCTTATTTTCAAGCACATAGGTAAAATCGGGAATTACAATGTCAATACCCGGGGTTTCCTCGTCGGGGAAGGACATTCCGCAGTCTACCAGGAACATATCCCCGTCATATTCGTAAAGGGTTATATTTTTTCCTATCTCGCCGAGTCCGCCCAAGGGAATTATTTTAAGCGGTTTTGCCGACTGTCTTCCCGTATATCTGCGTGTGTTGCCCGCCGTTCTACGCTGGGTTCCGACAGTGGTTCTCTTAGTCTGTGTATTGCTTCTTGCGGGAGCGGTTTTTTTAGCCGAGCCTGCGTTTTTAGGTGATGTGCTCTCACCTGCTGTCTTATTCTGAGCAGGCCTT
>JBJEOD010000229.1:0-8777 GCA_051880535.1 Acutalibacteraceae bacterium
ACTTTAGGTGTTTCAGGTGCGAAAGGTACTGCGCAAACCGCAAAGAAGACTAATGCAGATAGCCTTATTATTCCTGCTGTAATTTCCTTGTATGACAGGATTATAAATCCCAATTATCCTGTGCGCCGAATAAGTATAACCTGCAACCGTGTAGTAGCTGACAACGGTGCTGAGCAATTAACACTCTTTGATGAAATTGATACTGATAGGAACCTAATATTACAAGAAACCATGCTAAAGATAAAAGCACGATATGGTAAAAACTCAATTCTTAAAGGTATGAATTTTCAAGATGCTGCTACAACAAGAGAACGCAATGAGCAGATAGGAGGACACAAAGCAAATGGACAAAATCAGGGCTAAGATGCCACCGAGCCAAAGGGCAAAGCAATTTGCACCCTTTGATGCATTGACGGGTTTGCGGCAAGCACTCAAGGAAAAGGAAAGCTTAAAGTCCCACGCAAGGAAATATCTGAGGATATGGCCGATGAAATAGATAGGAATTTAAAAGCCTTAGAAAAAGGTAAGATTGTAACTGTGGTTTGGTATAATGAATTTGAACGCAATTATATACAGCTTACCGGTGAAGTCAAGGGTATCAATCCTCAAAAAAAATATATACAAATAGAAACAATCGATATATTTTTTGATGATATATATTCCATTCAGAAAAATTGAAACCGTATCATTCTGAAATCAAAGAATGGTACGGTTTTAATTTATCAATTTTTTTAGTTTGAGGACAAGACATGACAATGTTTTTCCACTTATTAAAGTAGAATGTCATTACAATAATATTACTTAATTTCCTTTATTAAGTTTGCTATAGTATCAAGTTGTTTGCTATTAAGTTTCTTTAAGTCCTTGACGATATTATTAATTTGTTCGGGATTGTCAGACCCGGTATCAAAGAATTCGCGCGGCGTAATATTTAGATATTCGCAGATATAAAAGAAGCCTGTCATAGAAGGCTTTGAATTGCATGATTCAATGTTATGAATATATGCTGGGTTCTGCCCGATAGATAATGACATATCTCTTGCAGATACACCTTTCTTTTCTCTGAGTGTAGATAGTCTTAATGCAAAATCTTTCATATCCATTTTAAACATCTCCTTTGTATTATATTTTAAACGATACATATGGAGAAAATCTTCTTTGATAAAGAATAATTAAGTTGTAATATTATCTATAAGATAATATAATATAATAAAGCATTATCTGACAGACGATAAAACTTTTTTTGACAGGAGGTGCAAAGTTTGAAAATAGCATTATGCGTAGATAAATCGGGAGGAACATTATTCAACGGACGACGTTTAAGCCAAGACAGTGTTTTGAGGGCAGTGTTGTTAAATATCGTAACAAATGGAAATTTGCTTATGAATGAATATTCAGCAAAGCAATTTGAAGAAAATGAAAAAGTGAAAATCTCTGAAGATTTTCTTATGACAGCGGATGAAAACGATATCTGTTTCATTGAAAATGTTAAGGTGCCAATGGATACGGTTTCAGAAATATATCTGTTCAATTGGAATAGAGATTATCCTGCAGATACATATTTTGAATTTAACCCAAAGGAGTCAGGATTTAAAAGAATCAGAAAAGAGGATTTTGTTGGGTCTTCTCATAAAAAAATCACATTAGAGGTGTATAAAAGATGAAAAAAATAATTAGTTTACTCATAGCATTAGCATTACTATTATCGTTTGTTGGTTGTGCAGAGGTTAATGATGTTTCTTCGGGTACTATAGATAGTTCGTTCTCCTCATCTTCTATGAAAACAACAGAAGAATCTTCTGAAAATTCAAGTGAAGCATCATCAACAACGGCAAGTAAAGCAGAAAAGCCTACAAGTTCTGTTGGATCAGGAACGGCAGTTGCTGTTGATCCGTTAAATGTTCCTGAATATTCCGTAAATCCTTACACAGTAATCAATAATAATATTCCTAATTTCACTGCATCTGAACTCACATCAAAGGGATATGAAAAATACAGTAATTTAGATAGTTTGGGAAGAACACAGATTGCAATAGCTTCTGTAGGCAAAGATACAATGCCAAAAAAGGATCAAGAAAGAGGCAGTATAAGCAGCATTAAACCAAGCGGTTGGATACAAGCTAAATATACTAATGTAAGCGGCGGTTGGCTATATAACAGATGTCATTTAATAGGATGGCAGTTAAGCGCTGAAAACGCAAATAAAAGCAATCTTATAACAGGTACAAAATATTTAAACATTAACGGTATGTTGCCCTTTGAGAATATGGTTGCTGATTACATAAAGGAAACAGAAAATCATGTAGCATATCGTATTACTCCAATATATATTGGAAAAAATCTCCTTGCATCAGGTGTTCAAATGGAAGCATATTCCGTTGAAGACAAAGGAGATGGAATTTGTTTTAATGTTTACTGTTATAACGTGCAGCCGGGAGTAACTATAAACTACGCTACAGGCTCAAGTAGCGGACCGACAGAAGAAACAAGTTCTCAAGAACCAACCACTTCACCATCTCCGGCGCCAACCCCAACACCTGAACCCGAAGTATCGGTAGAGCAAACCTCTCAGATGGTATGGATTCCAAATTCAGGTTCAAAGTATCATAGCCATTCTGGTTGTAGTAATATGAAAAATCCAAGACAGGTTACTAAAGAAGAAGCTGAAAGATTGGATTATGAGCCTTGTAAAAAGTGCTGGTAAATAAGGATAAAAAAGCATTCGTATTAAACATTAAAGTGAAATGCGAATGTTTTTTATTTCTCTATTGAAATAATGCGTATTAAATCCGTATTTAATATGTGTAAGCCAAATTATTATTAAAAAAGGAGTTTTTATTATGCTAATAGCAGTAGACCATGGCAACAAACAAATTAAAACTAATCACAGGACTTTCACAGCAGGTTTCTTTGAAAGCAACACCCGTCCACCATTCGGAAAGGATGTACTATTTTATAACAATAAATATTATACTCTATCCGACCAGCGCATACCATATATGCGAGACAAAACATCTGATGACAGATATTTTATTCTCACATTATTTGCTATAGGTTTTGAATTAAAAGAACATTCGTATTCAACTGGCGAGGTTGCTGATATAGAGTTAGGGATTGGCTTACCCCCTGCTCATTCCGGTACACAATATGAGAAATTCACCAATTACTTTTTAGATAGAGGCATAGTTGAATTTTCGCTTGATGATAACCCTATTGCAATTAAAATCATTAATGCAAGTTGTTTTCCTCAGGCTTATGCTGCAACAATGCCAATATTCCAACAAATACGAAACTATCCAAAAGCAATTATTGTTGATATAGGTGGGTTTACAGCCGACTATATGATTATGAAAAATGGTATCCCTACCCTATCCTCTTGCGATTCTTTAGAAAACGGGGTTATAAACCTTTATAATAATATCCGTTCGAAAATAAGCAGTAACTTCGATTTACTGTTAGAAGAATCTGATATTGACGATATATTAAAGGACAAGCCTAATGTTTATGATGAAAAGGTTGCCGATATTGTGCGCGAGCAAGCCAAATTATTTGTCAACGACTTATTTAACCGCCTGCGAGAGCTTATGATAGACCTTCGTACCGGTAAAGCAATATTTGTCGGTGGTGGCTCAATACTACTTAAAAAGTACATAGAAACCTCAGATAAAATAAGTTGTCCTATATTTGTTGAAGAAATCTCCGCCAATACCAAAGGTTACGAACTACTATATAAAGCTCAAAGGTGATTTCCATGTCAGAAAAGAAGGAAATTTGCAGATTTACTATACAATTTAATCCCGCTGACCCTTGCCATCTGAAAGTAATCGAACTCCTTAATTCACAAGGGCGAAGCAAGGCCCAATTTATTGCTAATGCAATTACTCATTACCTGCACTGCTCACAGACACCTAATATTTCACAAAATATATCTTATAATATTAAGGATATGATTGTTGAAGCAGTAAACCAGTATATGAGCAATAAGGAAAAGAATGAACAAAGCAAGTGGACGGAACAAACCAAAATGCAAAATAACAGAAAAAGCTTCGCTTATGATGATTTGCCATTTGACGAAAACGATATGGAAGCCATAGCAGATACAATAAAAATGTTCAAAGCGAAATAAATCCGGCAGGAACGGTTTTCCCGTTCCTGCCCTTTTTAAATACCTATAGTTCAAACTGCTCGATACACTTTCGCAATACCATCCTTTGCTCTTGGTATAAATCTTCATCGAAAAAACCGTTTATAATGGATTCTTTCATAATAAGCGGTTCATACATCTTTAGAATGGTTTCAAAGGCAATATTGTCATTATTTTTCGCCGCTAATAATAAATCCCTAAAGTTCATCCCGATACCTCCCTAAAGTCTCTCGTAATTTTTTTATTGCCCTATAAAAAGCAGTTGCTGTGCCTTTATAGCTGAGACCAACTCGGTGTCCAACTTCAGCAAAATCCATATCCTCAATAATATGTAATACTATTATTTTTCTTTCCCTATCGGTAAGTGTTTTCAGTGCCGACCTTACCGCATCGTAGTCCATAATAGTTTCAATAAAATCCTCAGCATCATAAAGACTGTAAGCGTATTCTTCTAAAGGTAGTTCCCTACTTCTTTTCTTTACGTCACCTCGTAAGTAATCAATTTTTTTGTTAAACAAAGCTGTCTTTAACATTGCTGTAAATCTATTCTGTATAGCATTTACACCTTGACCGTCATTTCTTATAAACATTTTTATTTCTCCTTTAAATCTTTTTTGAACTAAATTCAAAGATTTAAAGGGGGACCGCGGCATTGAACCTTAAAATGCATACAACAAAAAACGCCAAACCTCGACACCGCAAAGGCGGTCTTTGGCTTGACGCTGAATTGAACAATTTTGAAGAGATTCTGATTTACTACATCATATGTACAATTATTAAATGTTGCTATTTTACTTCCCCTGTAGCAACCAGCCTCCCTCAGAAAGTTAACCTTGAAGGCCGTTATCCCATTTATTGTCCCCTTTGTTAAACTTGCAGTATATTGTCTTTCCGGCATCAAAATGCTGCATTAAACTTCTTTGTTGTTTTTTGTAAACATCTGTACTTTCGTATATAAAATTGTAATTATTTGTCGAAAACGCAAAAAGAAAGCACCCAACCTACTTCTCAGTAAGTTGAGCGCTTCTATAATAATATATAATACCATCTTTGATTTTTGGAGGCATAAATATCACACTCCAAGTATTAATTTTTATTTATTAAATATAACTATATAATATTTCCGCATTGCCGTTAACTTCAACTTTTAGTGTTGATGGTACAAAAATACTGCCGCCTTTTTGGGCTTTTACTTCACCTCCGTCATATTTTACGGTTATTTCCCCTCTTAAAACAAGGAGTGATATAAAGCCGTTTTCGACGTTAATCCCCTTTTCACCGTCAAGGTCAAGCTTTACGGTTTTAAAGTACTCGCAATCGGCAAGCTGTCTTTCGGTGCCGTAGGAGAAACTTTTAACCTCGCCCACATTGCCGTAAGGAATTGTTGGTACGTCGGTCACGGTGACATCCACAGCCTTTTTCACGTGCAGCTCACGCGGCTTGCCATCGGCGCCCAGCCTCCCGTAATCCGAAACCCTGTAGGTAGTGTTGGAGTTTTGCTGTATTTCGGCTATCAGTATTCCCTTACCTATCGCGTGGAGCGTACCCGCCTTTATGAAAAACACGTCGCCCCTTTTAATGGGGACATGGTTCATTACCTCGTCGAGGGTGTTATTTTTTATGCGTTCCTCAAATTCCGACCTTGAAATTTTCTTATTAAAGCCGTAGATTAGTTGTGCGCCCTCCTCGCAGTCAACCACATACCACATCTCGGTTTTGCCGTACTCCCCCTCGTTTTCAAGGGCGTACTTATTATCGGGGTGAACCTGCACCGAAAGCCTGTCCTTAGCGTCGATGAGCTTTATTAAAATTGGGAATTTTTCTTCATAGCCCCACAGCCTTAAAACCTCGTCAAGCGGCTTGCCCGCGTATGCGCCGTTAATAACGGTATTTGTGCCGTCCTTATGACAGGAAAGCATCCACCCCTCGGCGGCGATTTCCTTGTCGGTTTCAAAGCCAAACTCGGTTTTAAGCCGCGTTCCGCCCCATAGGTAATCCTTAATAACAGGCTTTAATAATAAAGGGTATTTTTCTTCTGTATTCAATACTGAAATCTCCTTTTCAAATAAAGATCACACTATTTTGCACAAGTATATCTTTCACAATTTAAACTTAAGGCACTTTTTATTAAATGTTGCTTTTAAATTGTATCTGTTAAGAATTTCTGCAAGTTTAAAATCGTCCTCAATACAGTTAAAGTTGGGTACTTTTCTAAACGGTCACTCCTCATTGCACCATTTTTGTATTCTATTATAATTTTACAGGCGATTTCCCCTCAAACGGAACTTCTCCGCAAGTGGCGCGCACAAAAGCCTCTGCGGCACAACCTAACATTGAATAGCCATTTACATAAGTCTTAGCGTGATCAAGATACTGCTTTCCAAAATACGGTGAACCGAGACTTACAAAAATAGTTTTTTCCACCGCATTCTTCGGTAAAAACGCTCCCGCAATCTTTGCCGCGCGGCTTGCCGTATAATCCAAAAAGCCCATAGGTCTGAAAGGTCTTGAAAGCAACGCATATATAATTACATCATTTTTTACGTACATTGCTTCTCTCTCTTCATCGGAAAGATATTCTTTTTCGCAGTAATCCACCTCAAAGCCGCGCTCGGCAAAAGCCGTTGCCATACATTTCGCATCTTCTTTGGCGGGCGCATGCTCTACAATAGGAATAATGCCGATTTTAGGCGTTTTTGCAAGTGTAATCGGAAAATGCTTCGCTTCGTCGCGAATAAGCGTAATACTTTTGTCGCTGCATTTTTTCTGTACCTGTTTTACAAATTCCTGTTCTTCGGGCTTTATTTCACGGAACGGTTTATAGCCGTCCCTGAAACCATACCGATTTATCATCTTTGTAAGACCTGCACTCGCAGTCAGCAGAGGTGATATAACCGCCGAACCTTCGGTCAATCAGATCGCTGTCAAGCCAAAAGGAGATTATATTTTTTCCTGATATTTATTAGATTTTTTCATAGTATACTTCCCTTATTTCGTAATACATACTTTAATTATTTTCAGACTGTTGAGTGGATAATTTGTTCCGTTGGAATTATAATACGCAACGAGAAAGTCTGTGCCGTTATCGAGTACAGCGGGATAGCAATAATTATTACTGCGGTCGTTTTCAAGTATATACTGAACCGTGAAACCTTCGCCGTTGTGCGGATATGCGTCTGTATTGCTTACTGTCAAAAGGTAAGGCGTTCTGCCCCATAATTCCGCTGGTCTTGTTGTATAGCACGGAATAGGATTAAAAATTGCGACCGTTGCATTGCAGGCTCTTTTTACGAGCATGGGTGAAGCGGGCGAACTGAAAAAGGGCATAGGTTCAGGCACCGACCACGATTCTCCTCCGTTATAAGAAACCGGGCTGTACTGACAGCCTAAATGGGTGCGTATATAACACCATAAGCTACCGTCATTATGCTCGTACAGCCCGGGCTCTTCTAACCCCATCGGGTTATCAAACGGGAGCGATAACTCCTGTTTTTGCTCCGTCCAGGTATAGCCGTTGTCATCAGACACAATAAAACATACCGCCGCTCCGTTTTTCGGTCTGCCTGTAAAAGGGTCAATTATTGCGGCCGGAACTATTATTCTTCCGCTTTTCAGCCTGATAACACGATCATTATTCACTACATAGTACAAATCTCTCTTGCCTATGCGCTGTTCTTCGCTCCAGCTTTCGCCGTCGTCACGGGAGCGGCGAAGAAACGGTATACAAACCATTTTTCCGTTTACCAAATACTTTTTCAGATAAAAAATAATTAATTCTTCGCCTACGGTCAAAAAACTTACTGACATAACATTGCAATCGTCTGCGCCTTTTTCAAAAAGGACACAATGCTCTCCCCAGCTTTCTCCGCTATCGCGGGAGTATACCGCGGCAATATTTGCAGGACCGTGATCAGCGGAATTCGCGGTATAATATTCTGTATACGCAAGCATTATTCTTCCGTCTTTTAAGTGAGCAAATGCGCCCTCGCCCGCGCGGGAAACCCCATTTTCTGCAGCGATAAAGCCTACCTCTCTATGTGTAACAGTCATCTGAATACCTCCTCTTTAACCATACAGAAAAATACGGCTCAACAGTTATAAGAGAAACCAATCAGGTCATAATAACAGGCGACAATCTGCTGTTTTCGGTTTTCAACTCGTCAATACATAGTATTCTGTGATGCGAATTCTTATCCCCCACTATACGGCGGTGATATGCAACATAATCCTTGCCGCCGAAGCTGAAAGCTCCGTTATGACCTGGACCCTCCGCCATCTCATTCGCCCGCATAATATCCGTATAGTAATCAAACTCGCCCCACGGCGTATCGGACACCGCGGCTTTAACGCAATAGCTTGAATCGCACCACTTACCCGTTGAATACATCAAATGGTATTTATCCCCTATTTTAAGTACACAGGGAGCCTCAACATACTCCTTTGGGGTAATTTCCAACACCATATCCTCGGAGTTTTCCGTAACGGGCAAAAGCTCCGTCAAGGTCTCACTTAGCCTTGCCACATTAAGATGACCCCATCCTCCGTAATACAGCCAGATATTTTCGCCGTCCTTGAAGAAATGTGCGTCAATGGGCTGCGCTCCGTTGTAAAAGACATTAATAAGTGGTCTGCC
>JBJEOD010000230.1:0-1942 GCA_051880535.1 Acutalibacteraceae bacterium
GAAAATAGGAGTTTGTGTGTATTTGGAAAGTATGGACGAAATGCCGAAAAAGCTTGAGGAATTAAAGTTCGAGGGCTTCAGCTCTTGTCAGCTTATTGGTTGGAAGCCGGCACTTTGGACCGATGAAAACGCTGAAATTCTTAAAAAAAGCTTTGAGGAACAGGGCGTTACAATTTCTGCTTTTTGGTGCGGTTGGGAAGGACCCCAAGCCTGGAATTTTTACGAGGGTCAGACCACATTGGGCTTAGTGCCTCCCGAATTCCGCGAAATGCGCATTAAAAATCTTTGTGACGGAGCGGATTTTGCAAAGAAATTGGGCATTACCGATGTTGTTACTCATATGGGCTTCATACCCGAAAATCCGAATGATCCTCAATTTATTCCGTTCTGTGATGCTGTGCGAAAGGTAGCTGAACATTTAAAGGAAAACGGTCAGTATCTTTTGTTTGAAACAGGTCAGGAAACACCTGTTACGATGATTCGTTGCTTTGAAGAGGTCGGTACAGATAATTTGGGCGTAAATCTTGATACGGCTAACGTTATTCTTTACGGCAGGGCAAACCCGGTAGACGCGCTTGACGTTTTCGGAAAATATGTCCGTAATCTTCACGCAAAGGACGGTAAATATCCTACCAACGGTCACGATTTGGGGGAGGAAACCCGACTGGGTGACGGCAAGGTGGATTTTAAGGCACTGTTTAAAAAGCTTAAAGAGTTAGGCTATGATTCTTATGTAACAATAGAATGTGAAATAGGCGGCGGTGAGCAAACCGAGGGCATCAGGTACGCTAAAAAGTACCTTGATAATATTATAAACGAAGTTTACGGAGGTTAAAGTTATGTTAAAGGTTGCACTTGTAGGCGTTGGCGGAATAAGCGGCGCGCATATACCGGCGTGGGACGCTATGGAAGATGCTGAGCTTATCGCTATATGCGATATTCGCACCGAGATGATGGAAAAATACCCCGAAAAGCGCCATTACACGGATTATAACGAAATGCTTGAAAAGGAAGAAATCGACATTCTTGATATTTGTCTTCCTACATATCTTCACGCCGATGTTGCGATAAAGGCAATGAAAATGGGAATAAACGTTATTTGCGAAAAGCCGATTTCCTTAAAACGTGAGGATGTCGCAAGGGTGTATGATGCGGCTGAAAAGAATAATGTTAAATTTATGATAGCTCATGTGCTGCGCTTCTGGCCCGAATACGAGATTGTCAAGAAAATCTATGATGAAAAGACATATGGTGAACTGCTTTCAGGCTCAATGTCAAGGCTTAGCTGTTATCCTGATTGGAGCTGGGATAACTGGATGATGGACGAAAAGCTCAGCGGTCTTGTTCCGTTTGATTTACATATTCACGATCTTGATTTTATGATTTACACTTTCGGAAATCCAAAAAGGTTACAAATTTCAGATCAAAGCGTCCTGAGCAGGATTATATAAACTCGGTTTATGAATTTGACGGATTTTTTATTACATGCGAAGCTTCGTGGTATGCATCACCCTATCCGTTTTCTGCACAGTTCCTGTTCCAGTTTGAAAATGCAGTAGTGGCTTGGGAAAAAGGCGAGATGCAGATATATGAAAGAAACGGAAAGGTATGGAATCCGATTGCGCCGGCAAGTGATAACGACACAGGCAATATAGGTCTGCCTGCAAGTGATGCTTACGCAAATGAGATACGGTATTTTGCCGATTGCGTAAAGAGCGGAGAAAAACCTGATAAGGTTAAGCCGGGAGAGCTTGAAACAGTTATCGATATTCTAAACAGTCTGTGAGGAAATCATATGGATAAGTTAAAGGTTGCAGTTATCGGTTGCGGTAATATTTCTGTAATGCATTTAGACGCTATAGTTGCACTTGAAGAATCCGAGCTTGCGGCAGTCTGCGATATTAAGCCTGACAGGGCAGAGCAGACTGCCGAAAGGTACGGT
>JBJEOD010000231.1:0-8743 GCA_051880535.1 Acutalibacteraceae bacterium
AGCGGCACACCGCAGCCGTAAACAACCCTCGCTGCGGCAATGTCTTGCACCATATTAAACTCTCCCGCAGGAGAACCGATATGCTGTGCATGACCGCCTAACCAAACAATTACCGCCTTCTCCTTTATCTCAGGATTTTTAATTATTGCCGAAGCGACATTTGTAATTGCTCCTATCGCAGCGATATAAAGCGGATTATCATTTGAATATCCGTTAGCCAGCTCCGCAATAAAATCCGACGCTTCAGAATCTACAGCAGTATTTTCGTCAGGCAAATATGTCTTAGAGCCCTTAAACACTTTATCGGAATATTTTTCTTCTCCTGCGAGTTTTAAAAGCTTTAATATTTCATTGTAGCTTTTTCTCATTCCATCAGCGGGCGATACCGATCTGGCATTTTTAAACGGCGCTGCACATATACCTTTTACATTTAGTTTTTCACTGTATTTGAGCATATAGCTAATAGCAAACTGATCGTCAATTTCATTATAGGCATCAGTATCTAAAACAACATCTATCTTACCTTCAGGTCTATTTAAATTTTTGAATAATTGTTCTTGCGTCATTTTTATTTTCTTCCTTTCCTCGTAAGTCACCGATTTTCATTTTTTGTCGCAACCATTTAATTGTTCATTAAAGCACTCCACCGATTTTCCAGATGATATTTTTACCGTCTTTTTCAATATATAAATCAAATCCAGTATCATTAATTGCAGAAAAATCTTTAACGCTTCTCGCCGCCGTAACATAATCGCAGATTTCGCGGTTTGTAGCGTACCATACATCTTCTTTTCCCGAAAGCTTTTTACAAAGCCTATCCATATCCGCCCAACGGTCAGAATCATTTTTATCAAATTCAAAAGCATGACCCCAAATGTAGAAAAGTTTTAGTTCATCGCTGTTGTCGTTCAAAAACAAGTCGGAAAGATCCTCTATTCGCGGGTCGTGATCGTGACAGGTCGGATGCCATTTCAGGAAATCCTCGGGTAAATCGAAGCTGTGCGTATCTTCAATCGTTCGGGCATAATGAATGCCTAACTCTTTTAAGTGTTCAGTGGTCACGTCATTATAGCGTCCGCACGGATAGGCAAGCCCCACGGCGTCGGTGCCGCAAAGCTTTCCGATTTTCTTGCAGTCCGCCGTCACCTGATAATCAAAGGTATATCTGTCAACCTCAGGCAAAATCACATGATCAACCGTATGCGAGGCTATTTCAAATCCTTTATATAAGCTTTTAACCTCTTTTTCCTCAACACGGTTATACTCGCAGTAAAATCCGCAATGCTCAATCCAGCGCTTTTCGCCGAATGAACCCGTATTGATATTAAAGGTCGCGGGCAGTCGGTGAAATCTGAAAATACAGGTAAGCCGTCTGTCTTGTTCGGTATTATCGTCATAGCTGAAGGTCAATGCCTTTTTCTTAAAATCGGGAAAAAGAAAACGCGTCATAAAACTGTCTCCTCTTGTAATTTACTACAATGAATACTGTTCTTTTAAAATTCTGGTTAAGTGCTCTGCTATTATTTTGTGACCGTCGCGCAAAGGATGAAACAGTTAAAACGGTATCCAGCCCGATGAATCAATGTAAAAGGTATCAGTTCAGAGTTCACCGTCAAAACGAAATACAATATAATGTATTATAATTTTTTCAATTCCGAAAAAATGAACTCAGCCGCAGCAACCGCGCTTTTTTGGAAAATGGCAGGTATCGCCTATCGCTCCGCTCAGCCAACCACGATGACCATAATTATCACTTCCGACAATAAGATGTTCCATCCAAAGCTTATGCATATCAATATATTTTAAACCTTATTGCCATGCAAGCTCAATCACCTTTTCATAGTAAGGGTCAAAGTAGCATTATTTATCCTGTTTTCTATACTTTTCTTATGTGCATTTTCTTTGCTAAATCCGCAAAAAGCTGATTTCAAAGCTGTTTGTATCAGGAGAAATTCTGTAGCCGTTTTGCTCTGCCTTAACCTTGCAGGTAAGCTTTATTCCGTAATCGGCTCCCCTGTGTTCGTAACGAACGGTGCTTTCTCCGATTTCTTTAATCGCTGTATTTTTCAAATCCCTATACTTAAAAAGCATATCATACAAATTGCCTGAAAACTCAAAGCGAACCTTTTCCTCATCGCACAGGCAAACCGCCTTTTCGCCGTCAAGGTCGAAGTTTATTTTAAGAGCCGTGTCGCTCACCGATTCAGAAGATATGATCTTACCGTTAAGCTTTTCTTCCGTACCTTTCTTTACAAAATACAAGGCTGAATGAACGCCGTCTCCGCCCCAAAGGTATCCGTCAATAATCGGGAGTGCGTCAAAGGTTGCGTCATCTCCGGGAGCGGGAGTCTCTAAATATCTATCGCTATAGTTTTCATCAAAAAGGTTTATATCTCTAACGCAAAGCTTGCCGTTTTCGTTATGCAGATCAAAGCGGTAATTCTTACAGTTATACCACACCGTCTGTCTCTGTTTCTCTTCGTGCCAATCGGTCAATGCGGTAATAGAGGTTGCGGGGGTGGTCTCGAAATTCTCAGTAAACCAAACTCCCGTATCCTTTAAGGTCATTACTTCCCATTTACCAGCTTTCACTCCGTCATAGATTTTATCCATCTGCATTTTAAGACCTTCGCCGAAGCTATGCCAACCGAATGAATTTTCCTGACCGGTTTGTGTGTACGAGAAAGCCATTCCCTCTGAACCGTAATGGGAATCAAGATACCAATCTACCCATTTTTCATTCTGTCCCAACTGCCACGCAGGCTCCATGGTAGGAACACAATGAAACGGTGCGTCATTGTAGCTTTCATTCAAAAACATATCATACTGATAAATCGGGTCGGGTCCCAACATTCTGAAAAGGGGTACATTTGTCTGCTCTTCCTTAGTCTGTGCAGGAATAAACATATTTTTTTTGCTGGGATAATAACCCTGATTATAGTATCCGCCCCATAAAGTATAGCCGTCTGTACCGTACTGCTCACGGCAGAAGCAAACCGCCTTTACATCATATTTCTCTTTCATATAATTAATTGAGTGGGTATCTATAACCCATGCGCCCACCGATCCGGGATAGTATCCGAATACCGATTTAAAGCGGTACATCAGCTCATCTATAATCTTTTCGCGCTCGGACGGTAAGTAGCCCAAAAGCATACCGGGATTTACATGCCATGTCCAGTCATGCTCCTCATTCCATTTAAGTCCTGCATTCTCAACTGCAGGTCTTGAAAGCTCAAGCCAAAGACCGACCTCCATATTGGGATCCTTGTTTTCGAGAAGCGGAGTGGTATAATCAGGGTTGATAACCGCATCGTAAAGCAAAGAAATTGTATAAGGCATCGGATATTTTTTGCAAAGCTCAAGGGTATTAATGAATGTGCTGTACAATCTATCCGGATCCTTATTGATAACACGCCAGTCTGCGGCTCGTATGAAATTAACAATATTTATGATTTTTTTAGTTTTCATAATGGTTCATCCTTTTTAATAGAATTAATTTTGACAGATTTTCACGATCGTTTACAAAATGCCAGACTATATTCATTAACCGATGCATAAATACAATTTTTATACATTTTACCATAGATTTTAAGAAAAATTCTTTTTCAGATAGCACTGTATAGTGTCGGCTAAAAATCGTTTTTGATCATTTCCCACATAAGCTCGGCAATTTCCTTCATTCCAAGGTCGCTCGGATGATTGAATTTGCCGTGAGTTTCGGTTCTGAATGGAATATCGCCGAGAGAAGTATATTTATCTCCGCAAATATTCGCAGCCTTTTCCTTTTCAGCGTCTATTTCGGGGCGAATGTAAAATCCACCGAACCAATAGACCTCTGCCTTATTTGTCGGATTGACATAATTTCTAAGCTCTACGCAAGCTTCCGACAAGGTTTTTTTCAAATCTGTCCTGTCCTTATATTCCTTTTTAACATTTGCGCCGAAAAACATTATAATAACATCTGCGTCATATTCCCGTGCGGCAGATATTTTTTCAAAATTCAGATTTTCAAAATTCCCCTCTATCTCCCATGCGGCCTGTATTGCGAACCTTGCCTCGCTGTCAATCGTGCGGATTTTGCTCATAAGCTGATGAACATAGTCGTTTTCCAAGGACGACGCCGCCATTCCGCAATCGTTTTCCCAGGCGATTTCGGGTTTCGGTCTGTGCTTGGTAATAGAGTTTCCGATAAACAGGATTTTTTTGCCCGTTTTTTTGTCATCAAAGGAATAAAACCCGTAGACAGTCTGATCCATTGCGGGAATAATATTTTCCTGCAGTCTTTCGATTTCTTCTCTCATATTAGTTAGTCACCTATATTAAAGACCTTTTTTACAAGCGTCTATAAGCTCTGTAAGCGAGCCTGTCGCGAGACAGACAAATTCGTCCGACGCGCCGTAATAAATTCTGATTTCATCCTTTTCCTCATTGACAAGACAGCCACAGGGGAAGCAAACATTTCTTACGTGACCCGTGGTTTCGTAGTCCGCCTGAGGGGTTAAAATCCAGCTGTTGCAATGACCGATTATTTTTGACGGGTCGTTAAGGTCAAGGAGTACCGCACCAACAGAATAGCGAGTATCTGCACAGGTATTCCAAGTGCCGTGGATTATTTCAAGCCAGCCCGCGCTTGTTTTAACGGGAACTGTAGGACCTATTTTAAAATCAAATTGAGGAGCAAAGCCAGGCTTTAAAAGCGGCTTATAATCGCCCCAGAACTTTAGGTCCGGCGAATAGGAAATCCATATTTCGCCGCAGCCCTTTCCGCTTCCGAACATAGGACGGTCAAGGCGGACATATTTCCCGTCGATTTTCTCGGGGAAAATGCAGGGCACGCGGTTAGGCGGTAAGGCGATACAGCCTAAAAACTCGGTTGTTTTAAAATCGGTTGTCTTTTCGAGTAAAGCGCAAGGACCTATTGTGCCCTGACCCGGGCGGCATATGTAATATTCGTCGCCTATCTGCGTAAGGCGCGGGTCGATCACCCAGCAATCGTAAAACATTTCGTCTCCGCCAAAATCAGTTCCACTGCAAAGCGGCTTCGGGTCAACCGTGAAATCAATTCCGTCATCGCTCATTGCAACGTGGATTCCTGTCTTTTTGCCGTTCACAAGTCCGCGGTAAATAGCGGCGACAAGCAGTACAGTTTTACCCTTATACATTGCCTGACCGCAGTTCATAACGCTGTCTGCGGGTACGGGAAAATCCTCAGGCTTAATAAGCGGGTTTGCGGGGTGTCTATGCATAATAAATTCGTTCATATATTTACTCCTAAACTCTTTATATAATTTTTTTATTTTTCAAGCTTATAAGCAGTATATTCTGCGGTTTTAAGCTCTTTCTCGCGGCTGTTATCCGCAAAAACAAAGCTGTTCGGCAGAATAATTTTTCCGTAAACCTCACCCGTAAGCTCTATATTGATAATAACAGTATCGTTTTCGCGTTTCCAATCGACCGCGACCGTTCCGTCCTTTGCCGTATAGCTTGCTTTTACAAAATCGAGTTTCCCAATAAAAACAGGCTGAATATCAATATTATTGGCGTCCCGCTTTTGCGGGTTGACATTTATACCCGCGAGGTATCTATAAAACCACGCCGAAACATCGCCCCAGAAATGATGGTTATGAGAGGATATGCGGACAAGGTCTCCCTCTCCCTTTTCGGGATAAAATTCCTCCCAAAGCGTAGTCGCTCCTCTGGCAATCCAGTTTCCGTACGAAGGAAAATCTGGTCTTACTATCATATTATAGGCAAGCTCGGCTTCTCCGTTTTCGGCAAGCAGTCTGTAAATCACCCTGCCGCCTAAAACACCACCGTAGAAATGTCCA
The DNA here is from genome assembly GCA_051880535.1 of Acutalibacteraceae bacterium. Classification (GTDB taxonomy): domain Bacteria; phylum Bacillota; class Clostridia; order Oscillospirales; family Acutalibacteraceae; genus UBA737. The sequence continues at coordinate 5,832 of JBJEOD010000231.1, forward strand.
TCACGCCGCTTGATAAATTTCAACAAGCGCTCAAAAGCCGCAGGTTTTTCGTCATCCTCGAACATTCCGTAGTAAAGAGCCATTGCCTGACCGCTTTGAGTTTTGCCCTCAACCGTCATCGTTGTAAAGTCTATAAGGTTTTCACGGAAAGCTTTTCGTACCTGACAACCCAGCATCTCGGCGAACTGCTTTTGCTCTGTCTGCCCCAAAACGCCGAAAATAAACGCCGCCTTGTTTGCAATGTCAACGGTCGTGATCGTATCGGTCACTTCCCTTGAAACGGATGGGGAGCCCCATTCGTTCCCCGGTTCTCTCACCTGACACCAATCGCCTAAGCCGATGGCGATTGTTCCCTTTTCGTTAAGCTTAGAAAAGAGATAATTAAGATAACGCATAAGCGGTACCGAAAGGTCTTTAAGCACCTCGGTATCACCGCGGTAAATATACATATAATACGGTAAATTTACAATTACGCCGTCCCACGCAGGGCCATTTAATATACTGTTGCCCTTTAAATATCCCCAGTCGGCGGTAGGTATGATTCCGGGAATCTCACCCTTATCGCTCATAGCCTTATATATATTCCGCAGCCATTCCTTAAAGCTTGCTTCGGGCTTCATATTATAAAGCATTTGTTCGGCGGATAACGAGGCGTCCCCCGTCCAGCCGTTCTTTTCGCGCTGGGGGCAATCTGTAGGGAAATACCAAAAATTTGAATAATCCGAACGAACCGTGGCAGTCTGTATTTTATTTACCGTTTCATCACTGCAAACAAACGAGCCCGCCGACTTAATATCGGAATGCATCTCTAAATATGTAAGTAAATCCTTGGTTGCCTGACTGTCTGTTATGCCGCTTACCGAAACATATCTGAAACCGTGATAGGTAAAGCTCGGCGTGTATTCCTCGGTTTCGCCGCCTTTGCAAATATACCTATCCTCCTGAACGGTATCGCAGTCCCGGAATCGCAGATTGTTTAAAAACGGTTTTCCGTCAACCAGTTCTTCAAAATGCTGTAAAACAATTTCCTGACCCTTTTCCCCATCAATTTTAAGCCTGCATACCCCCGAGGAATTGATACCGAAATCGTACACGAATAAATCTCCGCATTTGAAAATATTGACGGGCTTAATTCTATTGCATACCTTAATCGGCTCAGCCGTGCAAAGCTTCGATTCTCCCCGCGGAGCCTCGGCAGGCAGTGCATTTGCCCAACCGCTGTCATCAAATTCGGGGCTGTTCCAATCGGGTATTTGTAGCCGTGCGTCAAAGCACTCGCCTGTATGCACATCATCATAGAGTATGGGAGACGGGGCGGTTTTGGTATCAGAATCGGATATTATCTTTTCTTTACTGCCGTCCGAATATAACAGCTCAAGCGAAAACGCCGTGATCGGCGCTCCCCGGAAGACAGCCTTATCAAAATCCCAGATAAAGCCGCCCCAGCCGTTTCTCATACCGTTACCGAGTATGATACCCAAAGCGTTTTTTCCGTTTTTAATCATATCGGTAAGATCATAGCTGTCATAATAAATATAATGGTCTATATTGCTTCTGTAAGGAGCCATATGTCCCTTTGTTACTTCTGTACCGTTAATAAACGCCCTGTAAAAGCCTAGGCCTGTAATTATAAGAGTTGCCGCCACAAGTTCCGGCTTCACCTCAAAGCTTCTGCGCAGATACGGTGCAGGCACTTTATTTTCAAGAGTACAATAACTCTCAGTAGCCTTTATAAAGCTTTTCGGAAATTCCATATCAAACACCTCAAACACATTAAACTGTTTCCCCTTTTTTAAATTGGCTACATTCCTTTTTTGCAGGCATCTATAAGCTCCGAAAGTGAGCCAGAAGCAAGCGCTATACAGGTATCAGCGCCGCCGTAATAAATGCGTATCGTGTCCGTTTCTTCATCGGCTATCGCACCGCACGGGAAAACAACATTATCAACACGGCCTTTAATTTCATACGGCTGATTCGGTGTTAAAATGCAATCCTTAGTAATGCCGATTATCTTTGACGGGTCTTCTAAGTCAAGCAACATTGCACCTATCGAATAACAGAATTCACGGTTTTCCTTGTAAACGCCGTGGATGATTTCAAGCCAGCCGTCCTTTGTCTTTATTGGAGGGGTAGGTCCTACCTTATAATTTGCAAATGAAAGCGGCGGATAAAGCAACGGACGGTGCTTACCCCAATAAATCAAATCGGGTGAATAGGAAATCCAAATTCCGCCTGCCGTCTTATCGTCCAGACTATCACCGCCTTTATCCTCAAGGGATACAATATTGTAAGGCCTGTCAAGGCGTACATACTGACCGTTTATTTTCTCGGGGAAAAGGCAGGGAACGCGGTTTGAAGGCAGTGCAATACACTCTACAAACTCAACTGATTTGAAATCCTTGGTTTTTTCAAGAATAGCTGCAGGACCTGCGGGAGCATCGGCAGGCCTGCAGTGAACCTGTGCAGGACGAACGATATAATATGTATCGTCGATTTTTGTAACTCTGGGGTCTATAACCCAGCAATCAAAGTTACCGAAGCTTTTGTCAACCCAATCGCGCTTATCACAAAGGGGTTCCTTTTCTATTTTAAAATGAATACCGTCATCGCTTTGTGCCACATGGATACCGGTAATACTTCCGTTAGGCTTTCTGTCTTGGTATATTGCCGCAATAAGCAAAATTGTCTGTCCGTTATACATTGTCTGCCCACAGTTAAATACCGCACGAGCAGGAACCGGAAAATCCTCTACTGTAATTATAGGATTTTGCTCATAACGATGCATGATGTATTCCGGTCCTCTGAATTTCACGATCATTTTTCAACACATCTTTCTTTAAAATATTAAAATATATTATCACTATTAGAAAACAAGTTTTAACCTCACTTGATATTGTTCAATCAAAACAAGG
>JBJEOD010000232.1:0-8700 GCA_051880535.1 Acutalibacteraceae bacterium
ATATCAAAGCTTTTCTTCCCAATTAATATTCCGCAAAAATTTGCGGACGGTCTTCCTTGCCTTAAAGAGTACATAAGCAAATACGGTTATAAAAAGCCCTTAAAGCTTGCAATATTTCTTGAAAATCAGCCGCCCGATTCAAGGAAAAGGGAGCGCATTTCTAAAAGGCTGCTTAACACGCTTAATAAGCGTAAATATGAACCTTTATGGCGCGAAATTTTCGGACTTATTAAGGAATCCCAGTCGGAATATCCGTCACAGGCGGAGCTGTTTTGCAACGCTAAGCTGTTAGCTGAAACCCGCGGCGAAATTCAAAGGCTTATGGAAGCCGAGGGCTACTCGGGGACATATCCGGATTTCCATAAAAAAGGCTCGATTAAAGGAGTACGTCTGGCAGAGTCGTATAATATGGATTATCTCGTAGGAGCCGAGAAAAACGCGGTCTTCCGCGTACATTGCACCGAAGAAGCCTTTAACGGCAATTTGTCGGTGGAGCTTTTATGCGGATCCGAGCTTTTAAAGAAAAACGAAGCCGAGGGGGATATATACTCCTGTACCTTTGACGCAAGGGGACGGAGGTTTTTTACAACGGTTTCTTATAACAGCGGGGTTGAGGAGGATTCCGAGATTCAGGACAGCTTAGGGCAGAAGGTGAAAATAGCGGCTAAGAGGGCGGAGCTTAAACGGCTTACAAAAGAGGAAAGAAAAGCCCTTTACGGCTTTGATATGCCGTACCTTAGGATATTTGCCGCGATTTTTATTTTTGCAGGCGGGCTGTTTGGTATTTTTATGACGTTAGGCTTAATGCTGATGGCAGTTTTATTTGCTTTGATTGACGGTCAGCCGCAGACCGTGCCGTCTATGATTACCGATATACCGTGGTGGTTTTGCCTTGTTTTTTCGTGGGTTACCTTCGGCGGAGCTATGGGGATAATAACCGTTCTGTCAAAAAGAAAATAATAAAAAATACTTGACAAACTGAAATTATGTGGTAAAATAGAAGCACAATGAAGCAGAACGCCTGTCGTCCTCACCCTTTTGAGTTTTGTCTTAAAGGGTTAATAGAAATACAAAGTATTCCTTGGTATTTTTATGCGCGGACGTTTCGGCGTCCGCGCTTTTGATTTGCAGAAAACTGCGAATCGGGCTGCAAACGAATTTTGGAGGTGCATCAATATTAGCAGCAAAGAGCTTTCCGTAAACGAAAATATTAAATTCAAGGAAGTCCGTACAATCGGGTCTGACGGTTCCCAGCTCGGCATTATGCCTGTCGCCAAGGCTTTGGAGGCGGCGTATGCGGCGGATCTCGATTTGGTTTGTATTTCACCAAACGCCGAACCGCCCGTATGCAAAATAATGGATTACGGCAAATACCGCTTTGAGCAGGCTAAGCGTGAAAAGGAAGCCAAAAAGAATCAGAAAACGGTTGAAATTAAGGAAATCCGTTTGGGACTTAGTATTGACGTTCATGATTTTGAAACAAAGGGCAGACATGCCATCCGTTTTCTTGATGACGGAGACAAGGTTAAGGTTTCTATCCGCTTCAGGGGAAGAGAGTTAGGTCACCCGGAAATCGGTCTTGACACCATGAAACGCTTTGCGGAATACTGTGCGGATCACTGCACGGTTGAAAAGGCTGCTAAAATGGAAGGCAGAAACATGATTATGTTTTTAGCTCCGAAAACAGGCAAATAATTGCAGTTGAATATAATTAGGGAGGATTTACAATGCCTAAGATCAAAACACACAGCGGCGCAAAAAAGCGCTTTAAGCTCACTAAAACCGGCAAGGTTAAACGCGCTCATGCTTTCAAGTCGCACATTCTCAACAAGAAGACAACCAAGCGTAAGAGAAATCTTCGCAAGACCGTTACCGCCGATGCTACAAATGTAGCAAAGGTAAAGAAAATGATTCCTTATAAATAAGGATTAGCTTGAAAGTGGAGGTTATCAGATATGGCACGTGTTAAGGGTGCGTTGGCAACACGCAAAAGAAGAAAAAAGACTTTAAAGCTTGCTAAGGGCTATTTCGGCGCTAAGTCAAAGCTTTTTAAAACCGCTAAAGAAGCCGTAATGAAAAGCGGCAACTACGCATATATCGGCCGCAGACAGAAAAAGCGTGATTTCCGTCGCCTTTGGATTACCCGTATTTCCGCCGCCTGCAAGATGAACGGTATCAATTATTCTACCTTCATCAACGGCCTTAACAAGGCAGGAATACAGATTAACCGTAAAATGCTCGCCGACCTTGCGGTAAACGACGCCGCAGGCTTTACAACTCTTGTAAAAGCCGCAATCAAGGCTCTCGAAAAGTAATTTTTTCGCCCGGGGTTAAAATCTCGGGCGAATTTTTCTTATTTTAATTTTGGTGGGATTGCAATGTCGGATTTTAAGGCTGTCACAAGCAGAGAAAATTCACTTATCAAGCTTGTTTCCTTTCTCCAGACCTCGGCGAAAAAAAGGCGCGAAAGCGGTCTTTTTGTGCTGGAGGGGCTTCGCATATGTCTTGACGCTATGGAAAATTCAATCAGGTTTGATAAGTTAATTGTCTCTGAAACCGCGCTTTTAAAGCAGGGCAACACCGTCCGATTATTTGCGGAAAATTCGGACGAGCGCTATAAAATCCCCGATTCGCTGATGACTAAAATCAGCGATACCAAAAGCCCGCAGGGAATTATCGCGGTCTGCAAAATTTCAGACCGAAAAAGCTCTGAAATAGACCCGAAGGGCAGATATGTTGCGCTTGAAAACATCGCAGACCCCGCTAATCTCGGCGCGGTATCAAGAACTGCCGAGGCGTTGGGGGCGGACGGGCTTATTTTGTCTATGAACGGTTGCGACCCCTATTCGCCCAAAGCCCTAAGAGCCTCTATGGGAACGCTTCTCAGAGTACCTGTTTTTGTGCTCGAAAGCTTTTCTGAGGAAATTAAAAAATCGGGGCTTAAAAGCTTTGCCTGCGTGGTGGACAGAAACGCCGAAAGCATTAAGGAACAGGAATTTTGCGGCGGCTCGGTTGTTATAATAGGTAACGAGGCGAACGGGCTTACCGAGGAAACCAAAGCGGCGGCGGACAGAATGATCACCATACCGATGCGCGGCAGGGCGGAATCCTTAAACGCGGCGGCAGCGGCGGCTATAGCAATTTGGGAAATGATGAAATGACCGAGTATTATATATGGCTTCAAACGGCGCTCGGCGCGGGAAATATAAGGGCGGAAAGGGCGCTAAAGCATTTCGGCAATGCGGAAAATATTTATAAGGCAAGCCATTCTGAGCGGCAGGCGGCTGAAATATTTACGCCTAAGGACTTAAAGCGGCTTGAGTGTACTAAAATCGATACCGCGCGGGAAATTATTTCGGATTGCCGTAAATACGGGATTGATACTGTACTGCTCGGAGATGAAAGTTATCCCTACTGCCTGACGGTTATCGATAACCCGCCGATTGTGCTTTATGTAAAGGGTGAAATGCCCGATTTTGAAAATACGCCCGCAATCTGTATTGTAGGACCCAGAAAGGTAAGCGACTACGGCAAAAAGGCGGCGTACTCCCTTGCTTTTCGCCTCGCTAAATCGGGTATGACGGTGGTAAGCGGCGGCGCAGTGGGCAGTGATTATTATGCCCATTTAGGCGCGCTTAAAGCGGGCGGCAAAACAGCGCTTGTTATGGGCTGTGGAATAGAAAGCGGATATCTGCCACAGAACGCGGCTTTAAGACGTCACGTGGCGGAAAACGGCTGTATTATAAGCGAGCACCCGCCTAAAGCGGGCGCTACGCGCTTCAGCTTTCCCGTAAGAAACCGCATAATGGCGGCTTTGTCCCTCGGCACGGTGGTTGTTGAGGCGGGAAAGAAAAGCGGCGCGCTCATTACCGCCAACCACGCGTTGGAGCAGGGCAGGGACGTGTTTGTAATCCCCGGCTCTCCGACAGCGGAGGAATATGTGGGCTCAAACGCTTTACTGCGGGACGGCGCAAAGCCGCTTTTGGACGTCTCTGATATTTTTAATGAATATATACCGCGCTTTCCTGATAAAATTGATATTAAAAAAGCCTACGAAACACCGCAAAAAACGGTAAAAAATACCGAAAACAAAGAAGTTCACAAAAAATTAGCAAATGAAACTCTTTCCAAAGAGGCAAAAATAGTATATAATCATTTAGATAAGCATAAGTTTTATCCTGATGAGATCAGCGGGACGAACTTAAGCTCGTCCGAAATTCTTGCGGCGCTTACCGAGTTAGAGCTTGAATTTTTAATCCGCGCTCTGCCGGGAGGCCGCTATGAGCTGACTGAAAAATAACCAATCGGAGGAATGAAATGTCTAAGCTTGTAATTGTTGAGTCACCGACAAAGGTGAAAAGCATAAAGAAATATTTAGGCTCGGGCTATGAGGTTATGGCCTCTATGGGTCATGTGCGCGATTTGCCGAAATCAAAGCTCGGTGTTGATATAGAACACGATTTTAAACCGCAATATGTAAATATGTCGGACAAGAAGGATTTGATTAAAACCCTTAAAACCGCCGCCGCCGACAGTGACCAAGTACTGCTTGCAACCGACCCTGATAGAGAGGGAGAGGCAATTTCCTGGCACTTAGCACAGATATTGGCGCTTGATATGAATGACTGTAACCGCATTTCCTTTAACGAGATTACCGAGTCGGGCGTTAAGGCGGGAATTAAGGAGCCGCATAAAATAAATCTCGACCTTGTGGACGCACAGCAGGCAAGGCGTGTGCTTGACCGCATTGTGGGATATAAGCTAAGCCCTTTTCTTTGGAAAAAGGTTAAAAGCGGGCTTTCGGCGGGACGTGTTCAGACAGTCGCTTTGCGCCTTATTGTAGAGCGTGAGCGGGAGATTGAAAAATTCAACGCCGAGGAATACTGGTCGGTTGACGCGCGTCTCTTGTCTGCGAGAAAAAGCTTTTCCGCAAAGCTTTACGGCTTTGCGGACGGCAAAAAGATTGAGATTATTCCGAATGAGGAAGAGGCGGGAAAAATCGTTTCCGCACTTGAGGGTGCGGAATATAAGGTAAGCGAGCTTAAAAAGGGTATCCGCAAAAAGCAACCCGCCCCGCCCTTTATCACCTCTACGCTTCAACAGGAGGCGTCCCGCAAATTGGGCTTTACGGGTCAGCGCACAATGCGTATCGCACAGCAGCTTTACGAGGGCGTTGATATACCCGGCGTAGGCACAACGGGTCTTATAACCTATATGCGTACCGACTCCCTGCGTATTTCCGAGGAGGCAAGAGCCGTCGCTAATAAGTATATATTAGGTCGTTTCGGCGCGAATTATCTTCCCGAAAAGCCGCGCTATTTTAAAACCAAAAGCGGCGCACAGGACGCCCACGAGGCTATCAGACCTACATCTGTTACCCTTACCCCCGAAACGGTTAAGGATTCACTTACCGCGGAGCAGTATAAGCTCTACAAGCTTATCTGGGAGCGGTTTATAGCCTCCTTGATGGCGGTTTGCGTGCAGAACACGGTGAATGTCAATATAACCGCGGGGGACTACCTATTTAAGGCGAGCGGATATTCGGTTAAGTTCGACGGCTTTACCGTCCTTTACGAGGAGGGAAGGGACGAGGACTCCGACGAGGGCGGCGCTCTTCCCGAAATGAAGGAGGGCGACATTCTTAAGCTCAAGGAGCTAACCCCCAATCAGCATTTCACACAGCCCCCCGCGCGGTATACCGAGCCTACCTTAATTAAGGCGCTCGACGAAAACGGCATCGGCAGACCGTCCACCTACGCGCCGATTATTTCAAACATTTTAAGCCGCGATTATATTGAACGCGAGAAAAAATCGCTTAAGCCCACGGGGCTCGGCACGGTGGTTTCCGACCTTATGGTTGAATATTTTGATAAAATAGTGGACGTTAAGTTTACGGCGGGGCTTGAAGAAAAGCTTGACGAGATAGGCGCGGGAGAACGCGGCTGGGTAGATACCATAAAGGCTTTTTATAAGGATTTCGACAAGCTTTACACCAAGGCGGAAAGCTCGCTTGAGGGCAAGCGGGTAAAGGTTCCCGTGGAGGAAACCGACGTTGTGTGCGAAAAGTGCGGCAGAAAAATGGTTATAAAATCGGGTCGCTTCGGCAAGTTCTTAGCCTGCCCCGGTTACCCCGAATGTAAAAACACAAAGCCGCTGCCCGAGGACGAGGTTAAACAGCCCTGTCCTAAGTGCGGCGCGAAGCTTTTAAAAAGAAAGTCCAAAAAGGGCAAGACCTTTTACGGCTGTTCAAACTATCCCGAATGTGATTTCGCCGCCCCCGGCGTTCCCACGGGCGAAACCTGCCCAGAATGCGGCGGCTATATCATAAGCGGAATAAGGGGAAGAAAGTACTGTATGAACTCCGACTGCCCGACAAGAGCGAAAAAGACAGCTAAAAAGAGCGGAGAAAAGACCGATGAATAAAATCACGGTTATAGGCGGCGGTCTCGCGGGGTGCGAGGCGGCGTGGCAAACGGCTAACCGAGGTATAAAAACTGAGCTTATAGAAATGAAGCCCGCCAAAAAAACGCCCGCCCACAAAAGCGATTTATTAGCCGAGCTTGTCTGCTCTAATTCCCTTAAGGCCGCGCGGGTCGATTCGGCGGCGGGGCTTTTAAAGGAGGAAATGCGCAGACTTAATTCCCTCTGCCTTTCGGCGGCGGATAAGTGCGCTGTTGCCGCGGGCGGGGCGCTGGCGGTTGACAGGGACGAGTTTTCCCGCATTATTACCGAAAAAATTAAGTCTCACCCAAATATCACGGTAAAAACCGAAACCGTCACCGAAATACCGAGGGACGGTATTTCGGTAATTGCGACAGGTCCGCTTACCGACGGCATGCTTGCCGAGGAAATAAGCAAGCTTTGCGAGGGCGGCAATTTAAGCTTTTTTGACGCCGCCGCGCCGATAGTCACGGCGGACAGCATTGATATGGATAAGGCGTTTTACGCCTCGCGCTACGGCAAGGGCACCGACGATTATATCAACTGCCCTATGAACAAGGAGGAATATACGGCGTTTTATAACGCACTTATTACAGCCGAGTCTGCTCCCGTTCACGGCTTTGACCGTCCTGTAAATGTTTACGAGGGCTGTATGCCGATTGAATTTTTAGCAAAGCGCGGGGAGGATTCAATCCGTTTCGGTCCTTTAAAGCCTGTGGGTCTTCGCGACCCGCGAACGGGTCACAGACCCTGGGCGGCGGTACAGCTAAGGCGGGAAAACGCGGCGGCGACACTTTTCAATATGGTGGGCTTTCAGACCAATTTAAAATTCCCCGAGCAGAAAAGGGTATTTTCTATGATACCGGGGCTCCAAAATGCCGAGTTTATGCGCTACGGCGTAATGCACCGAAATTCCTTTATAAATTCGCCGAAGCTATTAAGTCCCGATTTATCCCTTAAAGCCGACGGTAATATATTTTTCGCGGGTCAGCTTTCAGGTGTTGAGGGGTATATGGAGTCGGCGGCAAGCGGAATAGTCGCGGGAATAAACGCGGCGGCAAGGCTTTGCGGAGAAGAGCCGCTTATACTTCCCGATTTTACTATGACGGGCGCTCTGCTTTCATATATCTGCAATCCCGCGGTTACCGACTTTCAGCCTATGGGGGCGAATTTCGGCATAATTCCGCCTATAGAACCTCATATAAGGGACAAGCGGGAGCGGTATGCGGCTCTGTCTTGCCGTTCGCTTGAATGGTTTGAAAAGAATTTAAAAAGAGGAGAATAGAAATATGCGTGTTGTTGTTGACGCTTTCGGCGGGGATAATGCTCCGCTCGAAATAATAAAGGGCGCTTCCCTTGCATCAAACGAATACAGCGCCGAAATCACACTTACGGGCAACGAGAAAACAATAAAACAGATTATTTCGGAGAATAATTTAAGCTTTTACGGGGAATTGAAAATCGTCAATACAGACGACGTTATCTCAATGCACGACGAGCCGACCTCCCTTGTAAAGTCCCATTCCGAAAGCTCTATGGCGCTTGCCTTCAAGGAGTTAGCCGAGGATAGGGCAGACGCCTTTGTTTCGGCAGGCTCAACGGGCGCGGTGGTAGTAGGCGGCACGCTTATTGTAAAGCGTATAAAGGGCATTAAGCGCCCCGCCCTTGCGGGAATTATCCCTGCGCCGAAGGGACATTATATGCTTATGGATATGGGGGCTAACGCCGAGTGCAGACCCGAAATGCTCTGCCAGTTCGGAATAATGGCGAGCGCCTATTTAGAGGGGGTTGAGGGTAAAAAGAACCCTGAAATAGGACTGCTAAATATCGGTACGGAGGACACAAAGGGCGGCGACCTGCAAAAGGACGCGCACAGGCTGATGAGTGCCGCCCCGATAAATTTTGTAGGCAATATCGAGTCGCGGGAGATGCCCAAGGGCGTTTGCGACGCGGTTATAACCGACGGCTTTACGGGAAATATCGCGCTAAAGCTTATTGAGGGAACGACCTCTACATTGTTTTCACTTATTAAAGAGGTGTTTTATAAAAGTCCGCTTAATAAGTTAGCGGCGCTTGTGGTTAAAAAGGATTTAGGCAAGCTTAAAAAAATTATGGACAGCTCCGAGGTAGGCGGTGCGCCGCTTTTGGGTGTTAGAAAAACCGTTATCAAGGCGCACGGCAACTCGGACGCGAGGGCGATTAAAAACGCTGTAGGTCAGGCAATTAAATTTACCGAAACGGGCGTTGTGGAAAAAATCA
>JBJEOD010000233.1:0-1933 GCA_051880535.1 Acutalibacteraceae bacterium
ATCATATTCACTCCTAAAAGCTAATCTATATTATTATAGCATAAAAGGTATAATTTTGCAAATATTATAAATTCTTGCAAAATAACTTGTTTTCGACACGGATTTTTGTTATAATAAAGCCATAGAGAAATTTTGTTGCGGAGGTGCGTATGTTATGGTCAATGAAAAATATGAGTTGTGGTGCGAAAAGGCTGTAAAGGACGCTGATTTAGTAAAGGAGCTTGAAAGCATTAAGGGCAATGAGGAAGCGATTTCCGACGCCTTTTACAAGGACCTTGAATTCGGTACGGGAGGGCTTCGCGGCGTAATCGGCGCGGGTACCAACCGTATGAACGTGTATACGGTTGGTAAGGCATCGCAGGGGCTTGCGGCGTATGTCAACTCGGTCTCCGAAAACGGAAGAATCGCCGTCGCCTATGACAGCCGCATTAAAAGCGACCTTTTTGCAAAAACCGCGGCGTCCATTTTTGCCGCCAACGGCATTAAGGTTTATATTTATAAGGAGCTTATGCCCACGCCTATGCTCTCCTTCGCGGTAAGAAGGCTTAAGTGCGACGCGGGCGTGGTTGTCACCGCCAGCCATAATCCCGCTAAGTACAACGGCTACAAGGCGTACGGCTCGGACGGCTGCCAGTTAGGGCTTGAGGCGGCGGACTATGTGCTTTCGATTATGAATAAGGTCGATATTTTTGACGACGTTAAGACGGTGGATTTCGATACGGCTGTCAAAGAGGGCAAAATCGAGTATATCGGCGACGATATTATTGAGGAATACTTAAACTGCGTGCTCGCTTGCCGCGTAGCGCCCAAGGCGGATGTTGAAGCCCTAAAGGTTATCTACACCCCGCTTCACGGCAGCGGCAATAAGCCTGTCAGGAGCATTTTAAAGAAAATCGGTGTTACAAACGTAACGGTAGTACCCGAGCAGGAGTTGCCCGACGGCAATTTCCCCACCGCGCCCTACCCGAACCCCGAAATCCGTCAGGCATTCGAGTGCGCTTTAAAGCTTGCGGACGAGGTTAAGCCCGATTTACTCCTTGCGACCGACCCGGACTGCGACCGCGTGGGAATCGCCGTTCCCGACGGCGGCGAGTACAAGCTCCTTTCGGGCAATGACGTAGGCGCGCTGCTGCTTGATTTCGTGCTTGCAAGAAGAACCGAGAACGGCACGCTGCCCCAAAACCCGATTGCGGTTAAAACCATTGTTACTACCGAGCTTTGCCGCAAAATCGCCGAAAGCTACGGCTGTGAGCTTATCGACGTGCTTACGGGCTTTAAGTTTATCGGCGAGCAGATAACTATGTTAGAGGAAAAGGGCGAGGAAGACCGCTATATCTTCGGCTTTGAGGAAAGCTACGGCTACTTAGGCGGCACCTATGTCCGCGATAAGGACGCGGTTATCGGCTCAATGCTTATCTGCGAGATGGTCGCCTTTTACAAGGAGCAGGGCAAGAATCTTATTGAGGTGCTGGACGGACTTTATAAGAAGTTCGGGTATTATATCTGCGCACAGAAGAGCTTTACCTGCGAGGGCGAGAGCGGTATGAAGCAGATTAACGGCATTATGGAGACCTTAAGGAACAACCCGCCCGCCGAGATAAACGGCTCCGCGGTAGTTAAGTTTGACGATTACGACACTTCGGTCAGCCACGACCTTAAGAACGGCGGCGAGAAGAAAATCACCCTTCCGCGCTCAAACGTGCTTTGCTTCTATATGGAGGACGGCTGTTCCTTAATCGTGCGCCCGTCGGGTACAGAGCCTAAGATTAAGCTTTATATCGGAGCGGTCGGGGCTACCGACGCCAATGCTAAGGAAAAGCTTGCGGGACTTACCGAGAGCGGAACAAAGCTTTTGGGATTTTAAGTAAATAATTAAAATTGGTTCTATTTCTAATGTTGGGGTTCTATGATATTTTGCCTCCCTTGCCTAAAG
>JBJEOD010000234.1:0-8681 GCA_051880535.1 Acutalibacteraceae bacterium
CGTCCGTGATCTCAATATTAACCTCTGCTTCATCGGGTTTTTCTTCATCCGTCTTCTCAATACCCAAAAGCCGTTTTGCCTCGTCGTTGTCGGCCGCCTCTGTAAGGCGGAGGAATATCTGCTCAAGCGAGACCTTGTTGCTTGTAAGCGACAAAAGGGTTCTTCCCCTTGCGGCTACGCGCTTAAATACCTCGCCGCGTATATCGGCGCCTGTCTCGGGCTCTATAAGGAAGTCAAAGGAATTTTCCTCCTTGCGGCCTAAGGAGGTGACGGCCTTTACGCCCTTGACGGTTTTAAGCGCGTCAAGCATATCCTGCTCGGCGCAGACGATTCTTGCGACAAGCGAATGATCCTGCGAAAGCTTATTTGAAAGATTTTCGGGGGTATCGTCGGCGATAATCTGACCCTTATTAATAATGATTACCCGCTTGCATACCGCCTGAATTTCGGAAAGTATGTGGGAAGAAAGAATTATCGTGTGATTTTTGCCGAGTCGGGAAATAAGATTGCGTATCTCAATAATCTGCTTCGGATCAAGGCCTACCGTGGGCTCGTCCAGAATAAGTACGTCGGGGTTGCCGATAAGCGCCTGAGCAAAGCCGACCCTTTGCCTGTAGCCCTTTGAAAGGTTTTTAATAAGGCGGTTCTGAACATTATCTATTTTAACCAGTCTTATTATCTCGTCAATGTGCGGCTTTTTGGGGAACTTAACCCTTTTCAGATCATATATAAAATTAAGATATTCCCTTACCTTCATATCTACATAAAGCGGCGGTATCTCGGGCAGATAGCCTATTCGGCGTTTCGCGTCCTCGGGGTACTCGGTAATATCGTAGCCGTCGATTACAACCTTGCCCTGCGTTAAGGAAAGATAGCCCGTCAGGATATTCATAATTGTTGATTTTCCCGCGCCGTTGGGCCCTAAAAATCCGATAACCTCACCCTTTTCAATGCTAAAGCTTACGTCTTTAACCGCAAGATGAGTACCGTACCGTTTGCTGAGTCCGGTGACTTCAATCATTTGTATTCCTCCAAGAAAATATTTTCACTGTCTGTCGGAGCCAAAACAGCCGACCCTTAAGTATTCTTAATAATATCAAACAAATTTCCGAAATTATTTAACAAACTGTGAATATTTGCATTACAGCCTGCCGAATAACTTGTTTCCGACATAAAAATAAGCGACCGAGGGAGAAAAAGCCCCTCGGTCGCCGCAAAGCAAGCTGTTTTTTCAGGCGTACATTGCATTTTTTGACATATAGTCGTAAATCATTTTGCCGTGATTTTGTTCTTCCTTCTGGATTCCGTTAAGCAGCGTGCGGATATTCTCCTGCTTAAACTCAAAGATGCAGGTGTCGTACAGGTGCGAGGCGTGCTTTTCGGTGGTAAGCGCGTCGGTACAGAGGTAGCAGTCGTGCTTTTTCTCCTCGGTCTCGGCTACGGCATAGTTAGAGGTAAAGCTCGGCTGTGAGGGCGAGCCGCCGCCCGCCGCAGGCACCGTGCCGTTTTCAAGCTGCTCTATTGTTTTTAAATGCTGTTTCTCAACCCCCGCAATCTGTGAAAACAGATTTTTAAGCTGCGGGTCGATTGCAGACTCGGAATACTTCGTGTATTTATCCGCGCAAAGCTTTTCCTGACCCTTTAAATCCTTTAATAATTCGGTTTCCTTTTGTGTTAATTGCATTTATTATCACCCCGAAAATATTATCGCCCCCTGCGTTCGGATTATACCTGTTTTTCCGATATTTTCTTGACAAATCGCACTTTAATGATAAAATGTAATGGGTGATTAAAATGATTAAAAACATTCTTTTCGATCTGGACGGAACCCTGCTTCCGATGGATCAGGATAAATTTGCCAACGGCTATTTCAGCCGCCTTATAAAAAAGCTTGCGCCCTTAGGCTATGACCCGAAAAAGACGGTTGACGGCATCTGGGCGGGAACCGCGGCGATGGTTAAAAACAACGGACAAATCACCAACGAGCAGGCGTTCTGGCTTAAATTCAAGGAGTTTTTCGGCGAAATGGCGCTTAAAGACAAGCCCGTTTTCGACGAATACTACCGTGTGGAATTCAAAGAGGTCAAAAGCGACTGCGGCTTTAATCCCGCCGCCGCTGAGACCGTTAAAAAGCTCAAAGAGCGCGGCTTTAAGCTTATCCTTGCCACCAACCCCATATTTCCCGCCGTCGCAACCGAAAGCCGAATTGAATGGGCGGGGCTTGACAAGTCGGATTTCGCGCTTTACACAACCTACGAAAACTCGCATTACTGTAAGCCCAATCCCGAATATTACAGGGAGATAACCGAAAAGCTTTGCCTTGACCCCGCCGAATGTCTTATGGTCGGTAACGACGCCGAGGAGGACACCGCCGCCGAAAAGCTCGGTATTAAGGTATTTTTGCTTACAGACTGCCTGATCAACAAAAAGGAAAGGGATATAACCGCCTATCCTCGCGGCAGTTTTGAGGAGCTTTTAAAATATACCGAAGGTTTAAACTGAAAAATCCGCGTTAAGAATATTCTTAATATCCTCTTCAAAATGAGTGCAAAGCCAATCCCCGCTCGTTTGGGGTTCGGCGTTATTTTGTCTGTAACAGTAAAATTCCCGCCCATATTCCTTCGTATGGGCGGGAATTAATATTTATTATTTAAAAAAGAGCGGGAGCTTTTCAAGGAAGATAATATCGTCCCTGTCGGCGGCGTCGCCCTCGGCTAAAAAGGCGCAGGCGGCGGCTTCCTTACCTCCCGCCTTTTTCACAAGCTCTCTTACTGCCGCAAGCGATTCGCCTGTGCTTATAACATCGTCAATAATAAGCACCCGCTTACCTTTTAACATCGCTGTTTCGGACTCGCCTAAGAACAAATGCTGTTCGTGCTTGGTGGTAATCGAGGTAACGCTGACCTCAAGCGGATTGCGCATATAAACCTTCATTCCCTTGCGGGCGATTACATAGGGCTTGCCCGTCTGCCTTGCCATTTCGTAGGCTATAGGTATGCTCTTTGCCTCAGGCGTCAGGATAACGTCAAATTCGGGCAGCTTTTTTAGCAGCTCCGCACAGCCCGCTACCGTAAGCTCCACATCGCCGAAGATGATAAAGGCGGCAATGTCCAGCTTATCGCTTACGGGAAATTTTTCAAGCTTTCTTTCAAGCCCCGCAATTTTTAAAGTAAAATATTCTGCCATTTTCAACAACCTCTTTTATGTACGGCGGTATTTCCGCCTAATTAAGAAATTCGGTTTATCAGCCGGGAGGCCACGCAAGGTTGCGGCGCGCCAGCAGATGAAAATGGATATGGTGAACGGTCTGTCCCCCGTCCTCCCCGCAGTTGTTTACAACGCGGTAGCCCTTTTCAAGGTTTTCCTGCTTTGCAATTTTTGCAATAGCCTCGAAAACTCGGGCAATCTCAATACTGTTAGAGGAATCAATTTCATCAGCCGAACCTATATGCTTTTTCGGAATTACTATCGCGTGAAAAGGTGCTTTCGGATCAATATCCTTAAAGGCGTATACATACTCGTCCTCATAAACCTTTGTACTCGGAACCTCGCCCGCGACTATTTTACAAAAAAGACAGTCTGACATCTCTTACTCTCCTATCTGTGCGCGCAGAGCGCTTTCCGCCGCGCCGAGCGCTTCGTTTACCTTAGAAATATCCTTGCCGCCCGCCATTGCAAGGTCGGGCTTACCGCCGCCGTTTCCGCCCGCTACACGTGCAACCTCGCGTACTAAATTACCGGCGTGCGCGCCCTTTGCCACAGCCGCTTTTCCGCAGGCAACGCAGAAGGTAAGCTTGCCGCCGTTTACCGCGGCTAAAACAGCGATTGCGTCATCATTCTGATTTTTGATTGTATCGGCGGTCTTTCTAAGCTCGTCCGCCGACATACCGTCAAGCATACCCGAGACTAGGCGCAACTCCACGACCGTCTTCGCGTCCTTTAACAGCCCGTCAATCTTGCCCGAGGCTATCTTAGCCTCTGCCCTTTCAAGCTGCTTTTCGGTATCACGCAGTTCTTTCATAAGCTGTTCCGCCCTGCGGGCTATATCCTTTTCGGAGGAAGCCTTTAAAGCCACAGCGGTTTCGATTGTAAGCTGTTTATAACCGTCGATTAATTTAAGGACATTGTAGCCTGTAACCGCTTCAATTCTTCTTACCCCCGCCGCAACGCTCGATTCCGATACAATTTTGAAAAGACCGATCTTCGCTGTGTTGTCGATATGCGTACCGCCGCAAAGCTCAATCGACTTATCGGGGACATTGACAACGCGGACAACGTCGCCGTACTTTTCGCCGAACAGCGCCATTGCGCCGAGCTCTCTTGCCTTATCAATCGGCATTTCTGTATTCTCGACCGCAATACCGACAAGCACCGCACCATTTACAAAGCCTTCAACCTCGGCTAATTCCTCGGCAGTAAGGGCGGAAAAATGGGTAAAGTCAAAACGGACGGCGTTCTCGTTTACAAGCTGACCCGCCTGCTCAACGTGGGTGCCCAAAGTCTTACGCAGACCCGCCTGCAACAGGTGGGCGGCGGTGTGGTTACGGCGTATAGCCTCGCGCCGCTCTGTATCAATAGCGGCGATAACCTCGGTATCAACTGCGGCGGTTCCCCTTGTCACCGTTCCGAAATGGGTAAACACTCCGCCTGCGGTTTTCTTGGTGTCGGTAACCTTAAACTCAAAGTCCTTTGCGCTTATTACTCCTGTATCGCCAACCTGACCGCCGCCCTCGCCGTAGAAAACGGTTTTATCAAGCACGATTATCGCCTTTTCGCCCTCGCCTGTGTAGGCGGTATGCTCGCCGTCTGCCACTATATCGAGGATTTTAGCGTTACATTCATTCTCGCTATATCCCATAAACTCGGTGGCGGGAACACCGTCAAAGCTTATTCCGTCGCTCTTCCAGCTTTCCGCGTCGGCGGATTTTCTTGAGGAGCGGGCAAGCTGTCTCTGCTTTTCCATAAGCTCATTAAAGGTGGTTTCGTCCACCGTCATATTCTTTTCGGCTAAAATATCCTTTGTAAGGTCGAGCGGGAAGCCGTAGGTGTCGTAAAGCTTGAACGCGTCCTCGCCCGACAGCACACCGCCGTCCTTTGTAAGGGCATTTAACATATTAAGACCTAAATCAATGGTCTTATTAAAGTTGCTTTCCTCGTTGGAAATAACCTTTTTAATAAGCTGTTCCTTTTCCACAAGCTCGGGGTAGCCCGCCTTGTTCTCGTTTATAACGGTATCACAAAGCTCTGAAAGGAAGGGGCGGTTAATGCCTATAAGCTTGCCGTGCCTTGCCGCGCGGCGGATAATGCGGCGCAGAACATAACCCCGCCCCTCGTTTGAGGGAATAATACCGTCGCTTATCATAAAGGTTGAGGCTCTGATATGGTCGGTGACGGCGCGGATAGAAATATCTGTGCTGTCATCCTTGCCGTACTCCCTGCCCGACATCTCGCAGACCTTATTTAAAATGTTCCTGATGGTATCGACCTCGAACATATTGTCAACCCCCTGCATTACGCAGGCAAGGCGTTCAAGACCCATTCCCGTGTCAATATTTTTATGCTCAAGCTCGGTATAGGTGCCGTCCCCCATATTATTAAACTGGGAGAAAACGTTGTTCCAGATTTCCATATAGCGGTCGCAGTCACAGCCTGGCTTGCAGTCGGGAGAGCCGCAGCCGTACTTTTCGCCGCGGTCAAAATAAATCTCGCTGCAGGGTCCGCAGGGACCTGTGCCGTGTTCCCAGAAGTTATCCGCCTTGCCGAGCTTTACTATATGCTCCTCGGAGACGCCTATTTTATCGCGCCAAATCGAGTACGCCTCGTCGTCCTCCTCATAAACCGAGGGCCAAAGCAGATTTTCAGGAATTTCCAAAACCTTTGTCAAAAACTCCCACGCCCACTCGATAGCCTGCTCCTTAAAGTAATCCCCGAACGAGAAATTGCCGAGCATTTCAAAATAAGTGCCGTGGCGCGCGGTATGTCCTACGCGCTCAAGGTCGGGCGTGCGGATACATTTCTGGCAGGTGGTAACCCTTACCGACGGCGGGGTAACCTCCCCCGTAAAATACTTTTTCATCGGCGCCATACCCGAATTAATAAGCAGCAGGGATTTGTCCCCGTTCGGCACAAGCGAAAAGCTTTTAAGCCGTAGGTGTCCCTTTGATTCAAAGAACGAAAGATATTTTTCACGCAGGTCGTTAAGCGAGGTCCACTCCATAAATATACATCCTTAAAATTAAAATCAGACTTATAAAAGTCAAGCATACTTATTTATTATATACTTCACCTTTTTATTTGTCAATGTTTTACTTTTACTGTAGGATTACAAAGAAAACAAAGAGTGCTTACATTAGCGTATTGTAATACAGTTAAATACCGATCGAAACAAATTATAAAGCCTGTGATTACTGTATATATTCCCGACATTAAGGTATTCTATAAGTATGTTAATACAATATCGAATGAGATGATCTTTTGAGCAATCGACTGCAATATGAAACAAGTCCTTATCTGCTTCAGCACAGGGACAATCCCGTTGACTGGTATCCTTGGGGTGACGAGGCATTTAAGCGGGCAAAGGATGAGGACAAGCCTATCTTTTTGAGCATTGGATACAGCGCCTGTCATTGGTGTCATGTATTTGCTCACGAAAGCTTTGAAGACGGTGAAACTGCCGAAATTTTAAACCGTTATTTTATTTCCGTAAAGGTGGATAAGGAGGAACGTCCCGATATTGACAGCGTTTATATGGCGGTATGTCAGGCATTTACAGGAAGCGGCGGCTGGCCTACAAGTATTTTTATGACAGCGGAACAAAAGCCGTTTTTTGCAGGCACCTATTTTCCAAAGACCTCCCGCGGCGGTATGATAGGCTTTAAAGAACTCCTTATTGCCATACACGAGGCTTGGGAAAACAATCGGTCTTCGTTACTTGAACAATCGGATAATATAATCAATCACTTAAATCAAACAGAGCAAGGCTACCGTAATGCAGAAGCAGAGCTGCTAACCTCCGCCGTATCTGTCTATCGCAAAATATATGATAAAAAGTACGGCGGATTCGGTACTGCTCCGAAATTTCCGACGCCGCATAACCTTCTGTTTTTGCTTAATTACTACGAACGCTGTAAAGAGCCCGACTGTCTGCAAATGGCTGAAAACACGCTTTTACAAATGTACCGAGGCGGTATGTTTGACCACATAGGTTTCGGCTTCTGCCGATATTCAACCGATAAAATGTTTCTTATTCCTCACTTTGAAAAGATGCTGTATGATAATGCTTTGCTGATACTCGCCTACTGCAAGGCATACTCCGTAACCGATAACGGATTATATCTTGAAATTGCAGAGAAAACAGCGGCTTATATTTTGCGTGAAATGACGTCGAAGGAGGGCGGCTTTTTCAGCGCACAGGACGCCGACAGCGAGGGTGAAGAAGGCAAATATTATTTGTTCACTCCCGCTGAAATAGTCGGTGTGCTGGGCAAAACGGACGGAGAAAACTTTAATCGGCATTTTGATATAACGGACACGGGAAATTTTGAAGGGAAAAGTATTCCTAATTTGCTTTACAGCGACCCTGATGATAAATCGTTTGAAGCCTTTTTGCCGAAATTACAGCTCTTTCGCAAAAATCGGTATTCTCTCCATTTGGACGATAAGCTTCTGACCTCCTGGAACTCTCTTATGATAGCCGCCATGTGCGAATTATATCTTGTAAGCAAAAAAGAGCTTTATCTCAGTGCGGCACAAAAAGCAGACTGCTTTTTACAAAATCACCTTTGTGAAAATGACACGCTGTTTGTAAGCTTCAGAGAATCAAAGCGCGGAGTTATGGGCTTTTTAGATGATTATGCAGCATATATATTTGCCGATATTCACCTTTACAGAGCGACCTTAAACGGCGGCTATTTAAAGCGTGCAAAGCAGTTGTGCGACAAGGTTATATCGGATTTTTCGGATAAGAACGGCGGTTTCTATTTATACAGCAATAACAGCGAAGAGCTGATACTGCGGCCCAAGGAGACCTATGACGGTGCAATCCCCGGCGGAAATTCGCTGATGGCATATAATTTTGTTGAATTATCGCTTTTGTCGTCTGATGATGGGTATAAACGCTTAGCAGAGCGGCAGTTGAATTATATCGCCCGTGAAGCGTCATTCTATCCCACAAGCCATGCAATGTTTTTAACAGCCCTTTTAGAATATTATGAGCCGCCGATGAAGGTTACGGTTGTAACAGAAAATAAAGCTGATATAAAGAATCTCCCTTTCGCTTTCCCTGCAGATGCAATCATTAATCTTTTAACCGAACCCACAAAAGAATATCCGCTCAAAAACGGCAAAACAACCTACTATGTATGTCAAAACCACACTTGTAAACCGCCCACCAATCATTTGAACGGTAAATGATAAAATCCACAACAAAAGGAAAATGAATCTCAGATTCTGCGCGAAGGATAATTTTCCCTTGCAAATAACTGAATTATAGTATATATTAAAAATACTGTATAAGTGATGGGGGTTTAAGCTTGAAAAAGTACATTAACGAAAAATTTCCGCATATTACCCACGGTGGAGATTATAATCCCGACCAATGGCAGGATTATCCCGAAATACTTGAAGAGGATATGCGGCTGATGCAGCTTGCAAGCTGCAATGAAATGACGCTCGGCATATTT
>JBJEOD010000235.1:0-1932 GCA_051880535.1 Acutalibacteraceae bacterium
TCCTTTGTGTTTATACCGTCCACAAAAATATCGCCCGAGGTGGGCTTATTAAGACCGTTTAACATCTTTGCAAGGGTCGATTTGCCCGAGCCGTTGTGACCGAGAATAACCGTAAAGCTGCCCCGCTCTATTTCAAGGTTAAGCGCCTTTACCGCAGCTACCGTCGTTTCCTCGTCCTTGTATTCATATGTTACGTTTTTTACACTTATAATGCTGTCCATTTTACCTTGTCCAAATCGTAGTATTGCCCGCAGGCAGGCTTATGCCCTTATCCGAAACGTGAAGCCCGATTTCGTCTGTAAAGATCTCGCCGCCGCGGTTTTTAACCACATACCGCTTTACCATATAGTTTAGTATTGTCGGCGAAAGTCCTCCCGTATAGGAGTTAAGGAAGAAAAACACTGCGTTATCGGAAAGAAGCTTGCCCGTCTCGCCTAAAAGCTCGGCTAACTGCTGTTCAAGCTTCCAGACCTCGCCGTCGGGTCCCCTGCCGTAGGAGGGCGGGTCCATTATCACCGCGTCATACTTATTGCCGCGCCTTATTTCCCGCTTTACAAACTTTAAGCAATCGTCCACAAGCCAGCGCACGGGCGCGTCTGAAAGACCGCTGACACCCGCGTTTTCCTTTGCCCACTGCACCATACCCTTTGACGCGTCAACGTGGGTGACCTTTGCCCCCGCATTTAGGCAGGCAAGGGTTGCCGCTCCCGTGTAGGCGAAAAGGTTAAGTACGGAAAGCTGTCGGTTTTCCCTTTCAATAAGCTGTCTTGCCAAAGTCCAGTTAACCGCCTGCTCGGGAAAAAGCCCCGTGTGCTTAAAGCCCATAGGCTTTAGTCTGAAGGTAAGCCCCTCGTAATTAACGCTCCAGACGTCGGGCACGGGTTTTAATACCTCCCAGCGCCCGCCGCCGCTCTGGGAACGGTGATAGACCGCGTTGGCGGTTTTCCAGCGGCTGTCCTTCCTTTCCCCCGACCATATTATCTGCGGGTCGGGGCGGATAAGCACAATATTTTTCCAGCGTTCAAGCCTTTCGCCCGAATCGGCGTCTATAAGCTCGTAATCGTCAAAGCCCGCGACGGTTCTCATTTAAGCCTTCCCCTCAATAACCGCCGCAACTTCCTTTGCAAGGCGTTTAATCTCGGCTATGTTTTCTCCCTCAAGCATTACGCGGATAAGCGGCTCTGTTCCCGAAGCCCTTACCAAAATTCTGCCGCGGTTGCCCAAGGTATTTTTAACCTTTTCGATAGCCGCAACAATATCCCCGTCGGTATCAAGCTTAGCCTTAAGCTCGGCGGGAGCCTTGATATTAACAAGGGTCTGGGGCAGAACCGTCATAACCGAGGCTGTCTCCGACGCGGATTTTCCGCTCTTTTTAAGAATAGCCGCCAGCATTGCGCCCGACAGCTGACCGTCGCCCGTTGTCGCAAAGCTTCTGAATATAATATGCCCCGACTGCTCGCCGCCTATCTGATAATTGTTTTTCACCATTTCCTCAAGCACATAGCGGTCGCCCACCTTGGTTTCAAGCACCCTTATTCCGTTCTGCTCGGCAAAGTGCTTAAAGCCTAAATTCGTCATAACCGTTACGACGGCGGTATCGTCCTTTAAAACGCCGCGGTTCTTCATATCAAGGGCGAAAACGGCTATCATACGGTCGCCGTCGATAAGCTTTCCGTTCTCGTCAACAGCTAAACAACGGTCGGAGTCGCCGTCAAACGCTAACCCTAAATCAACGTCGTGACCGTTTACATAGTCTATTAGGTCGTCCATATGGGTAGAGCCGCAGTGTGCGTTAATATTTACGCCGTTCGGGCTGTCGTGCATCATATGTACCTGAGCGCCGAGCCTTGTGAACAGCTTTTCGGCGGTGTAGGAGGCACAGCCGTTCGCGCAGTCAATAGCGATTTTAAGCCCCGAAAGGTCGGCGTTTAC
>JBJEOD010000236.1:0-8674 GCA_051880535.1 Acutalibacteraceae bacterium
CTTTTATAGCGGAAACCGAAATGTCGCCGAGAAAGCTTATTGAAAAGTCGAATGTAGAGGTTATCTGCACTACCGAAGATATAACCGACGACCTTTCGTGGCACAAAAAAATAGCGGAGGATAAAGGCTTTAAAACGAGCTTGAGGGCGGACTGTTATTTCTGCTTAACAACGAGGCGGCGGGCTTTATAACAGGCGTTGTATTGCCGATAGACGGCGGATTTTCAGCATATTCAGGGGTATAAATCATAAATTAACAGGATAAACAGGAGGAAACATATATGAAAAGAATTTTATTTCAAGGTGATTCAATAACCGATGCTTGCAGAGACCGTGAACATCTTGACAACTTAGGAATTGGATATCCTACACTTGTAAAAGCAGAATTGGGCTTTGAAAATCCGGAGGAATTTGATTTTCAAAACAGAGGTATCAGCGGAAATCGCATAGTTGATGTTTATGCAAGAATCAAATTAGATATAATAAATCTCAAACCCGATTATTTGAGTATTCTTATCGGTGTTAATGATGTGTGGCATGAACTCAGCCGACAAAACGGAGTAGATGCAGAAAAGTTTGAAAAGATTTATTGTATGATGTTAGATGAAATCTACGGGGCCCTTCCGAATGTTAAAATTATGATTTTAGAACCTTTCGTTTTAGAAGGCTCTGCAACCTGTAATACCGAGGAAGCGCCTGATAAGTGGAATGTTTTTAATACGGAAGTTAAAAAGCGAGCACAAAAGGCAAGAAGTGTTGCTAAAAAATATAATATTCCGTTTATCTCCTTGCAGGATAAATTCGACTCGGTTTCCGAAATAACCGAAAACTCATATTGGTTATCTGACGGTGTTCATCCGACTACGGCAGGTCATGAATTAATAAAAAGAGAATGGATTAAACACTTTGCAGAGCTATAACAAATAATTATTTTGAGGTGAAAAAAGATGAGTATTAATATTTATGCCTTTGCGGACGAGGCGAGCCCGAATATAGACGGACAAATAACGGCTCTTAAAAGAAATGGGTTAAACGGACTCGAAATGCGTAATGTTGACGGAGTAAACGTTTCAGACATTACAGCAGAAAAAGCAAAAGAGGTAAAGCATAAGCTTCAAGAAAACGGCCTGATTACATGGTCGGTAGGTTCTCCGATAGGCAAGATAGACATTGAAAAGGACGACTTTAAGGCTCATATCGAGAAATTAAAGCATACGCTTGAAATAGCTGATATTCTTGAAAGCAATAATATCAGAATGTTCTCATTCTACCGAGATTATGCAGGCTTTGGAATTAGGCATTACAACGGTCAAGTTCTTCCCAGCGAATGTTTACGGCGGTTTAAAGGCATTAAAGGCGCTTTCCGCTCCGTTCCCGCAGGTTAAGTTTATCCCGACGGGCGGGGTTGACCGCAGTAATATAGACGAGTTTTTGGCTTTCGACAAAATCGCGGCAATCGGCGGAAGCTTCTTTGTAAAGGAAGCGATTGAAAAGATGGAGGAAAAATAAAATGGCTAAGGACGCTATCGAATTCGCGGTAGCCGCAAGCGCTTTAAAGCATTCGGTAGAGGGCGACTATAACCGCGTATCGGTAGCCGAGGTCGAAAAGCTTGCGGGCGGAGACGGCTTTGGCAGAGTGCAGAGGTAAGCTAATATGTCAATTGGCAGAAAAACATAAAAGTAGTGCCCTGAATAAGCATCTGCTTATCAAGGCACTTGACTTATTAATCCTCAATAGATATTTTTTGTGTAGATTCACGCACAATGAGATTTGGCTTTAAGGTTATTTGGCGAACTGGGGTTTCGGGTTCGTTAATTTTTGTGATTAGAATTTCGGCGGCATGACGTCCCACCTCTGAAGCGAGAGTGTCTATTGTGGAAAGTGAAATGGGAAGAAATTTCGAAATACTGATGTTGTCATACCCAATAAGCGCAACATCGTCGGGTATGCGCAGCCCCTGTGAAAGGACAGCCTTCATTACCGAAATCGCCGCGTAATCGTAAAGACAAAACAGCCCGTCGGGCTTCTGTTCCTTTAACAGCTCCAAGGTGGCGTTATATATGGAATCATCGTCAGGAGAACAGACCTTGATAAGCGAGGGACTGTATTCTATTCCGCGATAATAAAGGGCGTCCTGATAACCTGATAATCGGCTTGAGTATTGCTTCTTATCGTAAACAGGGAAAACACAGCCGACCTTAGAACAGCCAATATCCAAAAGATGGTTTATTGCCAAATAAGAGCCTATGCGGTTATCACATTTTACAAAGCTGATATTTGCGGCACCCTTTCCCGAGCTTCCGCAGAGAACGATAGGCGTTTTTGATTTAGTGGAATTATGGATTTTCTCGATTATTGAATCAATATAAGTGGGGAAAAGCATAAGCCCGTCGACACGTTTACGCTGAAGCATATCAAGATAAAAACGTTCCTTTTCACTGTCGGAATTTGTTATTCCCAAAATAAGATCATATCCGTTTATAGTTGCGTACTCCTCAACACCCGTAATCATCTTGGAAAAAAGAGGATTATCTATATTCGGAACGATAAGACCGAGGGTGTTGGTGGATTTCATACTCAGCGACTGCGCAATATAGTTTGGGGTATATCCTAATTTTTCCACAACCCTCATAACGTGTTCGTGAGTTTCGGGCTTTATGCGGTCGCTGTTATTAAGAACCAGCGACACCGTGGCGGTAGAGCAGTGGGCCGCCTTGGCAACGTCGTATATGGTGACTTTTGACATAGACAAATCTCCGTTTCAGTATCGTTTTTCGGATTGATACCAAAATTTACAATAAATAAATATATCTATATATTAATATAAAACTTTAAATAAGTCAATAAAGAAAGCAGTAATACAAAAGATGTATGTAAAAAACACACAAAAAATTATATATTTTGTTATTTGGTATTGCTATTGACTTTGTATATTTAATCGGTTAAAATATTATTTGTAATTTGGAGAATAATTTGTGAATATTTACATATTTCTTTGTTCTTCAAAGTCGGACTAATGCGAATATGTTTTAGTACCGTTATTTTTTTAAGCAAAAATTAAACCGCTTAAATAATCAGAAAAGGTTTTTTGAAAGGAGGCGAGCGGACGATTTATTTGAATTGCCCGTTACAGCGGACGCTGTTAAACAAAAAATCTTTGGAGGTATAGTAATGAAAAAGATGCTATGTAAAATTTCATCGGTATGCTTGACGCTTGCTCTCGTTTTGTCGTTGAGCGTACTTCCTGCGGCTTCGGGCTTGACCGCCTCGGCTGCAAGCAGCTCGTTTGCTCCGAGCTCGGCCACTCAAATGTGTCAAAATTATTGGTCAGGCAATCTAACACTTACAGATTTACCTGATGACGGAGGCGTGCGTTGGGCCTGTCAGCTTAACGGTATGGGAATACGCGAGGCTTGGAACGGGGCAGCTTATGCCTTGGACGGATTATATCTTGATTTTTCAGGACTTAACAATCCTAACAGTCAAGCAGCATTCGCAATTCTATTAACCGGTCAGTCTGCAGGCGAGCTTTCTGATATAAACTCAAACAACTGTATGACTCACGCCCTTATTGCAGTTGATACTATAGACGGCGAAATCCGTTTTGAAAACGACGGTGCGGCGCCACGTGAGTCAGACGGTGCATACCGTATTTCAAGTGATGGAACGGTGCTTATTAAGGACGAGCGTCTTAAATACGATTCCTTGGCAAACAAGGACTTTACGGTTAGCTTTGCTAAGGGTGAAACCGGATACAGCATTACCGTAACTGTCGGCGAAGAGATAATTACCGGAACCGATGTTCTTACCAATGCGATGCTGGGTAAAATTGTTACCTTGACGGATTTATCCGCTGTTTATGCAGGCTTAGGAAGTAATAACGGTAATAACGGTTTAACTACGATAGATTTAACCAGAATTGGGACAATGAATGGTCCTGAGCGTCCGGTTATAAATAAGATTGATGAGCTTACTGCAATGAGCGATGAGGTTTTACTTTACAGCGGTAATCTTATGAGAGCTGCAAGATCGGCATATGAAGCTCTTGACGCCGATACGCAGGTGCTTGTAACCAATATCAGCGATTTAACGGCGGTTGAGGAAAAATATCAGCTCTTGTCTGACGAGGCAGACAGCGGCTTAGTTATAATGAACACAAAGCTTGCAAAATCAACTCAGGCTAAAGCATACGGCGTAACCGTCGGCAGTATCGGAGCGATTGTAGTTACGGACAATTCCAATGGCGGTATCCATGTAAATCTTCCGCGGGATAACGCTCTTATAGGAAATATTGAGGCATATGCTTCAAATGTGAATTTGGACGGAGTAAAGCTCCAGTTTGATAATTTTGTCACTAACAACGGAAATTATATGGCGGGTCAAATGGCAGTTCTCTTCGGCAACGGCACAGAGGGATTCCCAAGCTTTAACGATTCTCTTGCCCTTGTTTTCAATCCTAATACCGGAACATTGTATGCTATATACGGGAGCGGAACATCAAGTTCTAATATTGATATCAATCCGATTATCACAAGCGATCTGCTTAAGGGAGCTAATTTTGAGAACCGTCGATTCTCGCTTTCGCTGAAATCAAATCCAAACGATATAGTTACGGATGATAAAGGGAATAAACACAACGGATTTATTGTCACGGTTGAAATTTCAGGTCAGACCCTGACCGGCGTCATTCCTTATTCGGGCGGCTTTGAAAATATAAGCTCAAAAATATGGGCTACCGATAATGTTACGGTTGCACTTTCACTTGCTACGCCTTACGGTAACGGAGGAACACGCGGCTACACTGTTGACTGGATCGGCGTTGACGAGGGAGTTGTCAACGGTAAAAACGGCAACTATGAGCTTACCGACGACAATACTACTGTAACCGACGGATTATTGGATCAGGGTTATGTGTTGCTGAATCAACTAACAGAAACCGACACAGGCTGCGTTGAATTCAATGTACAGTCTGACAAAGCAGAAGTAAGGCTTATGGGTTATTCCAATTCCTCCAAGCTTAATGTTTATGTTGACGGAGAAAAGACTAAAGAGCTTAGTGTCGCTAAGTTCCAAAATAAATGGTACACACTGTTTGAAAATCTCGATCCGAACGTCGAACATACCGTAAAGCTTGAAAACGCACATACAAGTCTTCTTTCTTTAAACGGCGTTTATGCCAATCTTAAAGGAGATATTAATAACGACGGCGCTGTAGACAGTTCTGACCTTACTGTTATGCGCAAATATCTGTTGGGTGTTGCCGATACAGGCATTGTGGTAGAACGTGCTGATTTGTCAGGCAATGACGGTCAAGTTAATCTTCTCGATTTAGTTGCTCTTAAAAAGATAATATCCGGATATACGGCTACCATCAGCAATGCCGCTTTGCTTCCGACCTATTATCAGACGTTATCTACGGATATTGACAGCAACAATATACCGGAATGGGCAAAGGATTTAATTATCGGTGAAGTCAATTTAAGAACAGCTACTGAAGAAGGAACCATTCAAGCAGCAACAAAGGTACTTGACCATTACGCCGAAATGGGTGTAAACGGTCTTTGGATCACCCCCGTCTTTGACGGGGGCGTTTCCGGCAACGGCTACGGAAATCTGGGTATAGATACCATTGATCCGAGCCTTACGGGAACAATCGATTATGGTGAAGGCTGGGCGGTTTTAAAGAGCTTTATAGACGAGGCGCACAGCCGAAATATCCGTGTTATTTTAGATGTGGTGTTCAGAGGAGTGCAAAAAGACAGCCCGCTGTATGGAGCGTATCAGAATTGGTTTACAGAGGATACGCAATACGGGAATTACAGGTTTTTATGGGAGGATACTTCTGTAAACAGCGAAATTGCCGCTTGGTATGTGGAAAATATTGTGTCGATAGCCAAAAATACCGGATGTGACGGCTTTAGGTACGATATGATGCCCTCAACCGTATCCAAGTGCAATATCCCGGTCGAAAAGAATATAGTTGACGCGTTGCATAAAGCCGGCTGTTATCTGTTTATTATGAGCGAGTCGGTAAATGACCGAAAGGGTCTTTACGCAACCGAAACGGTCAGCATAAACGAGGCGTTATCTTATGAATATTATAAAAACCCGTATGACCTGTTCTTAGGCAAGTATGATATTGCGGAGTTTATTAAGAGTGGCTCTACTGCGCTTAACGGTGCAGGCGCATACAAGTATTATACATATTCTCTGGCAAATCACGACTTTAAAACCACTGCGGTGAACGGCAACCGCATTGCGGTAGGCTATCAGGCAATTTTCTCGCCGTTTATACCTGTTATTTTCCTCGGTGAGGAATGGAACAATCCTCACAATTCAACGAATCAGTATGACAGCGCGCTTTATTACAACACAATCGACTGGTCGGCGTTGAACAATTATAAAAACCGCGCTTTTTATGAAGATGTGAAAATGATGATTCGTATTCGCAGGACATATTCCGACCTCTTCAATATCGACGCCGCACAGTTTAAGGACAGCAATATTTGCAAGCTGGCGACAAGCGGCGAGGGAGTTTCCGCTTATGCACGCTATGCAGGCAACCGTGCGGCGCTTATCGTACCGAATAATACTGAAACAACTTCCAATGTAAATATTACCGTTTCGCTTGCGGATTTGGGACTTTCCGAATATAATAGCTTTACGGTAACGGATGCTGAAACCGGCTCGGTAATTGCTGCGGGAGCAGCTTCTGACGTTGAAAATCTCACCGTTGCGGTTAACACAAAGGATCAGAGAGTGTTGATTATAACAGGCAAATAAGCTGAAACAGCACAAAACAAACCTTTGCATTAATAAGGCTTGTTTTGTGCGTTTCGCCAATTAAATTTATATCCCCTGTCAGAGATGAGGAAAGCAAATGCAGACAAAGAAAAAAATAATAAATGCCGAATTAATTCCCCCTATTAAGCCTGACAGTGCTGTTTTGCTTGATGAAAACGGCACGCCTGACTGGGCAGACGGACTTATATTTGCACAGGTGCGGATTGCAACGGCAACAAAAGAGGGGACTCTTAAATCCGCGATGTCGGTGCTTGACCATTACGCCGAAATGGGCGTAAACGCTCTTTGGATTTGTCCGGTTTACGAACCCGGTGTAGGCGGCAACGGATACAGCAATTTGGGTCCGCATACGGTTGACCCTGCAATTACGGGAACAACCGATTACGAAAAAGGTTGGCTTGCTGTAAAGGATTTTGTTGACGAGGCACATTCACGTAATATCCGTATTCTCCTTGACCTCATTTCCTGGGGGACGGTAAAGGGTGCTCCACTTAAAGAGGAGCACCCCGACTGGTACACGGGACTTGACGAATGGGGCGGAGACGCCTTTGATTGGAAAAACGAAGAATTTAAGGAATGGTACATACAGACAGCAGTAAATATTGTTGTTACTACAGGCTGCGACGGTTTCCGTTATGATGTGGAGCCGCGCTATGCAGGATACGCGGTAGATAAGGAAATCCGCGACCGCCTGCATAAATTGGGACGAAAGCCCTTTATGATGGCGGAATCTGGCAACGAGCGGAGATGCACCTACGACTGTGAACAGATAGGCGTTACCAATTCCATACCCGGTTATTATGAAGAAGAGCCCGTTTACTATTTCATCAACCGCTCCGACCTTGTGGACAGCATTAAGCTTGGCGTAAACATAGGCAGCGGACTTTGGAAAAACAAAAACTGCGGCTGTGAGCACAGGTATTATGTCAATACCGTAACCTGTCACGATCACCGCTATCCTGTTGTAAAGGGTAACCGTCTGGCAATCGGCTATCAGGCGATTTTCGCGCCGTTTATTCCTCAGTGGTATATTGGCGAGGAATGGAATAATCCGCGCAATATTATTGAGGGCAATGGCGGCAGCGTTCTTTATTTCAATGAGATAAATTGGGAAACAAAAAATATTCCCGAAAACAATGAATTTTTCGAAGATGTTAAAAAAATGATTCGGATAAGGCGAAGCTATCCTGAAATATTTTCTAACTTTCCGCCTCATTTCAATGATAGTAATATCTGCAAGGTTTACGCAACCGGCGGAGGACTTCAGGCATATGCGCGCTATTCTTGCAATACTGCGTTATTGATTTTGCCGAATGTTTTTAAGGAAGCTAAAGTGTTAAAGGTTATAATACCGTTTGATCACATGAAGCTTAATACTAATGTAATATATTCGGTAAAGGACGCCGAAACAGGTGAGACGCTTATGAGCGGAACCCCCGCGGAAATATCAGAGCTTACGGTTACGGTCCCACCCGTTGCTCAAAGAGTTATCGAGCTTCAGGAGATCAAGTAATATATCATTATCAAGGAGGATTATAATAATGAAAAAACGGCAAAGAATAGTTAGCCTTTGTCTCTCTATTGTGCTTTCTTTGGCTTTACTTACAGGTATATTTCCTACAAGTCCAAGGGTTTTTGCAGATGAGGCTGAGTATTTGATTCCCAGTAATGCATACGGTCTGATTCCAAGCGCGAACCTGAAATCCTGGTGGGCGACTGCGCTTAAGCTTGAGGAAATCGAGAATGACGGAGGCTGGCATTTTGAATGG
Source organism: Acutalibacteraceae bacterium (assembly GCA_051880535.1). GTDB lineage: Bacteria > Bacillota > Clostridia > Oscillospirales > Acutalibacteraceae > UBA737. The sequence continues at coordinate 8,574 of JBJEOD010000236.1, forward strand.
TCAACCGACGGTGTAGGTGTTCGTCAGGGTCTTACCAAAAGCTTTCCGCTTTCAGGTCTGACATTAAAGTTTGACAACCTTGAAGATGATCAGGGAAAGCC
>JBJEOD010000237.1:0-1928 GCA_051880535.1 Acutalibacteraceae bacterium
GTCAGCGACAACCTTTACAGCCATTATGTAATCCAAAAACTCAGTGTCAAAATCGTTGTCCCCCGCCGGGGTTGCGTCTATTATGCCGCAAACCTCCTTATCTCCGCGCATTTCTGCGCGATTTTTAAATCTTTCAGCCAGCATCGGAAGAAATGTATCCGCAATATCGCGGTTTACAAGGCAGACCTCCGCCGCGTTGCAGACAGAGGGACGGCTTGTTTTAGCGTTATCAACAATATTTACTGCCTTTTCCAAATCGGCGTATTTATCAACGTAGATGTGGCAAATTCCCGTTCCCGTCTCAATCACAGGCACCGTCGCGTTGGCGACGCAGGCGGAAATAAGTCCCTTGCCGCCACGCGGGATAAGTAAATCAACATATCCGTTTGCGGTCATAAGTGCATTTGCGCTTTCGCGGGAGGTGTCCTCCACAAGGTTTACATAATCCTTGCTTACTCCCGATTTTTCAAGTCCGTCCTTAAGGGCGTTAACCACGGCAAGGGCACTTAAAAACGCCTCCTTACCGCTACGCAGAACGCAGACATTTCCGCTTTTAAAGCAGAGCGCCGCCGCGTCCGAGGTAACGTTGGGTCGGCTCTCATAGATAATCGCCACCACGCCTAAAGGCACAGAGACCTTTTTTATTAAAAGCCCGTTTTCGCGGGTTGTTTCGGAAACAACTCTGCCTACGGGGTCAGGAAGCTTTGCAACCTCTCTTATACCCTCCGCCATAGCGGCTATCCGCTTTTTATCAAGGCGCAGTCGGTCAAGCATAACCTCGCTAATCCTGCCCTCGGCGTTTTTAAGGTCGGTTTCGTTCGCCGATAAAATATCCTCGGTGTGTGAAATAAGCGCGTCCGCCATATTTAAAAGCACGGCGTTTTTCTTATTCGTACTAAGCGGCGCATCATATGACGCGGCTTTAGCCCTTTCTAAAATTACAGAGGTTTCGGTCATTGCTTTTCTACCTTTCTTGCAACAAATCTTGTTCCCGCAGGCTTTCCCTCGACTATATCGTAAAGAACGGACGGGTCATTGCCGTTTGCGATTATCATATCAATCCCCGCCTCGGTTGCGATTTTAGCCGCCTTTATCTTGGTAGCCATTCCGCCTGTGCCGAACTTGCTCCCCGAGCCGCCCGTCATACCCTCAATTTCGGGGGTTATTTCCTCTACCCGTGTAAGCAATACCGCGTTTTTGTCCTTGTGGGGGTCGGCGGTGAAAAGACCGTCTATATCGGACAGAAGTATCAGCAAATCGGCGTTTATCGCCGTCGCAACGATAGCGCCTAAGGTGTCGTTATCCCCTATTACAATCTCGTCGGTCGCAATGGAGTCGTTCTCGTTTATAATAGGAATGGCACCGAGCTCTAAAAGTCTGCACATTGTATTTTCAAAATTAATCTTGCGCACGCTGTGCTCAATGTCGCCGCCCGTAATAAGAATCTGGGCGACGGTATGATTATATTCCGAAAACAGCTTGTCATATGTATACATAAGCTCGCATTGACCGACCGCCGCCGCCGCCTGCTTTGTGGGAATATCCGACGGCTTTTCGGAAAGGGACAGCTTTCCCGCCCCCATTCCGATAGCGCCCGAGGAAACCAATATAACCTGATTGCCCGCGTTTTTAAGGTCGCTCATAACCTTGCAAAGCTCCTCTACACGTCTTATGTTAAGAAGCCCCGATTTATGAGCCAGCGTTGAAGTTCCTATTTTGATTACAATACGCATATTTCTTACTCCGTTTAATTTTCTTTGCTATCATTATATATCGCAGTTATGCAATAGTAAAGGGGTATTGTGAGAAAAATAATCCACCACGGGTGCCAAAGCGAATAAAACAGTCCCAGCCACAGATACACCGCCGCCACGAGCACGGGAAAGGCAAACACATTTGGATTTTTATGGCATATCGCGTCCGCCAAT
>JBJEOD010000238.1:0-8641 GCA_051880535.1 Acutalibacteraceae bacterium
GGCCGGCGAGGAGGAAATCGACTACGCCGAGGGGCACAACGTTCCGCTGAAGATTAACCGCGAGACAAACTATTCAAAGGATAAGAACATCTGGCACTTATCACATGAGGGTCTTGACCTTGAAGACCCCAAAAACGAGCCGCAGTACAATAAGGAAGGCTTCCTTGAAATGGGCGTATCTCCTGAAATGGCGCCCGACAAGCCGACCTATGTAACGGTTCATTTTGAAAAGGGCGTTCCGACAGCGGTTGACGGCAAGGAAATGGGTGCTGTAGAGCTTGTAGAGACCCTTAATAAATTAGGCGGCGAGAACGGCATAGGACTGCTTGACATTGTAGAGAACCGTCTTGTCGGAATGAAGTGCCGCGGAGTTTACGAGACCCCCGGAGGCGCTATCCTTTATAAGGCGCACAGCGTGCTTGAAAGCATCTGCCTTGACAAGGAGACCGCGCACTACAAGTCACTTGTAGCCCAGAAGTTAGCCGAGCTTGTTTACAACGCCCAGTGGTTTACCCCGCTTACCGAGGCTATTCTCTCCTTTGTTAAGACCACCCAGAAGACCGTTACAGGCGACGTCACCTTAAAGCTTTACAAGGGTAATATGATTAACGCGGGAGTTACCTCTCCCTATTCCCTCTACGACCCCGAAATCGCCACCTTTGACGAGGACGAGGTTTACAATCAGGCGGATTCCGCGGGCTTTATTAACCTTTACGGTCTGCCCACCAAGGTTTACGCCAAGATGAAGGCTAAAAACGGGATTAAGTAATACATATATATAATGTGCCGTCCGAAAAAAGTTCGGACGGCTGAGTCATACAAAGAACGGAGTAAAATTAATGGATAAAATGTGGGCGGGCAGGTTTCAGAAGGCCCTCGACAAAGAGGCGGACGACTTTAACTCGTCGATTCACTTTGACTGCCGTATGTATAAGCAGGATATTACAGGCTCTATTGTTCACGCCGAAATGCTCTGTAAGCAAGGAATACTTACAGGCAAAGAAAAGCTGCAGATAGTAAACGGTCTTTCTTCCATTCTTGAAGACCTTGAAAACGGTATTCTCTCGTTTGATATGGACGCCGAGGATATACATATGTTTGTCGAGTCGGAGCTTACAAAACGCATAGGCGACGCGGGCAAGAAGCTCCACACCGCGCGAAGCCGTAACGATCAGGTGGCGCTTGATATCAGGCTTTATCTTAAAGAGGAGTGCGAGGAGATAGGCGGGCTTTTAAAGGAGCTTATAAAGGCTATCCGCGATTTGGCGTCGGCTCATAAAAACGATATTATGCCCGGCTATACACATTTGCAACGCGCCCAGCCCATAACCTTTGCACACCATATTTTAGCCTATGCTATGATGTTCACCCGCGATTTTGACAGGATTAAGGACGCAGTAAAACGTATGATGTCCTCTTCGCCGATAGGCTCCTGCGCCCTTGCGGGAACGACCTACAACACAGACCGAGCGTTTGAGGCAGAAAATCTCGGCTTTACAGGGATAGCCCTTAACAGCATTGACGGTGTTTCCGACCGCGATTTCTGCGTGGAGCTGCTTGACGCGTTTGCCCTTATTATGATGCACCTTTCCCGTTTTTCGGAGGAAATCGTGCTTTGGTCGTCCTGGGAGTTTAAGTTTATCGAGCTTGACGACAGCTACACCACAGGCTCAAGCATAATGCCCCAGAAGAAAAACCCCGATATGGCGGAGCTTGTACGGGGAAAAACGGGACGTGTTTACGGCGATTTAATGGCGCTCCTTACCACCTTAAAGGGTCTTCCGCTTGCCTACAACAAGGATATGCAGGAGGACAAGGAGGCAATCTTTGACGCGGTGGACACCGTCAAAAAGTGCCTTAAGGTGTTTACTCCTATGCTTGCAACAATGCGGGTACTGCCCGACAATATGCGTAAGGCGGCGGGCAAGGGCTTTATAAACGCAACCGACCTTGCCGACTATCTTGTCAAAAAGGGTATGCCCTTTAGAACGGCTTACAAAAAGGTGGGCGAAATTGTCGCTTACTGCATTGATAACGGGCTTATTTTAGAGACTGTACCTATGGAGAAGTACAAGGAATTTGACCCGCTGTTTGATGATGACTTATATAACGAAATCTCCCTTGACACCTGCGTAGAAAAGCGTATTTCGGCAGGCGGCACGGGGCTTAATTCGGTAGAAACACAGCTTAATTTTTTAACGGAGTTTTTGGCAGATGACTAAAATATTTATTGACGGCAGTGCGGGCACAACAGGGCTTAGAATATATGAGCGGCTTGAAAGCCGCAAGGATATAGAGCTTATCCGCCTTTCGGAGGAATTAAGAAAAGACGCAAATGCGCGCAGGGCGGCGCTAAACCAAGCGGACATTGCCTTTCTCTGCCTGCCCGACGGGGCGGCGATAGAGGCGGTATCCCTTGCAGAAAACGGAAATACCGTTATAATCGACACCTCCACCGCCCACCGCACGAATCCCGATTGGGCGTACGGCTTTCCCGAATTATCGGAGGAAAGGGAGCAAAAGATAGCGGCATCTAAGCGCATAGCCGTTCCCGGCTGTCACGCAAGCGGCTTTATCTCCCTTGTTTTTCCGCTTGTTGAGGCGGGAATTTTAGATAAAAATACTTTGCTTACCTGCTTTTCGGTAACGGGCTATTCGGGCGGAGGCAAAAAAATGATTGCCGAATATGAAAGCGAGGAAAGAGACACATTATTATCCGCTCCGAGACAGTACGGAATAGCGCAAAAGCACAAGCATCTGCCCGAAATGACGGCGGTTTGCGGGCTACAAAACCCGCCGATATTTTCCCCCGTTGTAGCCGATTTTTACAGCGGTATGACCGTGACCGTTCCGCTTTTTAAAAGCCAAATAAACGGCACGGCGGAGGATATTAAAAAAACATATAAAGAAAAATACACGGGTCCTGTTGTAAGCTATAAAGAGGAGTTTGACGAGGGCGGCTTTGTCTCGGCAAACAGGTTCTCGGGCAAGGACGGTATGGAGATTTCGGTCTCGGGCAATGAGGACAGAATTTTGCTTATCTCCCGCTATGATAACCTCGGCAAGGGCGCTTCGGGCGCGGCGGTCGAGTGTATGAATATAGTAATGGGTACAGATAAAACCACAGGTCTTGAATTATAAGTTATAGGAGCAAAAAAATGGAAATAATTTCGGGCGGCGTTTGCGCCGCAAAGGGCTTTAAGGCGGCAGGGGTACACTGCGGCATAAGGAAAAACCGCACAAAGCGGGATTTATCCCTTATTTACAGCGAAAAAAGGGCGGCTGCCGCAGCGGTTTACACAACAAACCTTGTAAAGGGCGCGCCCCTTACCGTTACAAAGGAGCATATTAAGGACGGCTTTGCAAGAGCGGTAATCTGCAACAGCGGAAACGCCAACACCTGCAATGCGAACGGTTTTTTAATTGCCGAGCAGACCTGCGAGCTGTTAGGAAAGGAGCTTAATATTCCCTCTGAGGATATAGTGGTAGCCTCCACGGGTGTAATAGGTCAGCCCCTTGATATTGAGCCGATTAAAAACGGTATCCCCGAGCTTGTAAGCGCGCTGTCGGTGGACGGAAGCGTTCAGGCGGCGGAGGGCATTATGACCACCGACACCAAAATTAAAGAGGTCGCCGTAAGCTTTAATATCGGCGGCAAGGAGTGCAAAATAGGCGGTATCGCAAAGGGCTCGGGTATGATTCACCCGAATATGGCGACAATGCTGGTCTTTATTACCACTGATTGCGCCATTAGCGCCGAAATGCTTAAAAAGGCGCTTTCAGGAGATATTCAGAATACCTTTAATATGATAAGCATTGACGGCGACACCTCCACTAACGATATGGTGACCCTGCTTGCAAACGGTATGGCGGAAAATGAAGAAATCACCGCCGAGGGCGAGGACTTTGATACCTTTATGAAAGCCCTTAACACCGTGACGGTATACCTCTGCCGCAGAATAGCGGGGGACGGCGAGGGCGCGACAAAGCTTATTGAGTGCAAGGTCTCGGGCGCTGAAACAGAAGAAACCGCGAAGACCGTGGCAAAATCGGTCATATGCTCCTCCCTTACAAAGGCGGCGATGTTCGGCGCGGACGCTAACTGGGGTCGCGTTTTATGCGCGATAGGCTATTCGGGCGCGGCGGTTGACGTTAATAAAATTGACGTTTCCTTTAAATCGGCAAAGGGGGAAATAGCAGTCTGCGAAAATGGTGCGGGGATTCCCTTCAGCGAGGAAAAGGCAAAAGAAATTTTATTGGAGGACGAGATTGAAATTTTAGTAAGCCTTAATTCGGGAAAATATTCCTCCACCGCGTGGGGCTGTGACCTTACCTACGATTATGTTAAAATTAACGGAGACTACAGGACGTGATAAAAATGGCGCTTGAGCTTTCAAACGCGCAGCGTGCCGAGGTACTTACTCAGGCGCTGCCTTATATTCAAAAATACTATAAAAAAATAATCGTTATCAAGTACGGCGGAAACGCTATGATAAACGAGGAATTAAAGCAACAGGTAATGGAGGACATAGTGCTCCTTTCCCTTATCGGCGTAAAGGTCGTGCTGGTGCACGGCGGCGGCCCCGAGATTACAGATATGCTTAAAAAAATCGGCAAGGAATCGGTTTTTGTGGACGGACTTCGGGTGACCGATAAGGAGACCGCCGAGGTCGTGCAGATGGTGCTTGCGGGTAAGATTAATAAAAGCCTTGTCAACCTTCTTGAAATAAAGGGCGGCAAGGCTATGGGCATTTCTGGTATGGACGGCCATATGATTGAGGCTGTGCCCAAGAATGAGAAATTAGGCTTTGTCGGCAAGATAACAAAGGTGAATGTCGAGCCGATTATCGACCTTTTAGACCACGATTATATTCCCGTTGTCTCCACCGTCGGCTGTGACGGGGACGGAAATGTATACAATATTAACGCCGACACCGCCGCCGCCTATATAGCCGGGGCAATGAACGCCGAAAGACTTATCACAATGACCGATATTGAGGGAATTTTGCGGGATAAGGACGACCCCGATTCCCTTATTCCCTGTATCGATATTGAAGAGGCGACGGCGCTTTTCCGTGACGGCACTATTTCGGGCGGTATGATACCCAAGGTTGAGTGCTGTATAGAGGCTATTCACCGCGGGGTTAAAAAGGTGATTATTTTGGACGGCAGAGTGCCCCACGCCCTGCTTATCGAGACCCTTACCGACGAGGGCGCGGGCACTATGGTTACGGGAGACAAGAATGATGAACGTTAAGCAAAAGGACGGCGAATTTATTGCCGCGACCTATGCCCGATTTCCGATTGTTATAAGCGAGGGAAAGGGCTCGGTTTTAAAGGACGAGGACGGGCGCGAGTACATAGATTTAGGCACGGGGATAGCCGTTAACACCTTCGGCGCGGCGGACGGCGAGTGGATAAACGCCGTGACAACACAGTTAAATAAAATTCAGCACACCTCTAATTTGTATTTCACAAAGCCCGCCGCCGATTTAGCCGAAATGCTTTGCCTCCGCACGGGAATGAAAAGGGTTTTCTTTTCAAATTCGGGCGCGGAGGCTAACGAGTGCGCCATAAAGGCAGCACGCAAATACGCCGCAGAGAAAAAGGGCGCGGAGTATAACACGGTAATAACCCTTAAAAACAGCTTTCACGGCAGAACAATAACCACCCTTGCCGCAACGGGGCAGGAGGTTTTTCACAAGGACTTTTTGCCGCTTACAGAGGGCTTTGTCTATGCCGAGGCGAATAATATCGGCGATTTAAAGCAAAAGGTTAATGACAATAAGGTAGCCGCTATTATGTTCGAGCCTGTTCAGGGCGAGGGCGGCGTTATGCCCTTAACAAAAGAATTTGTAACTGCAATAGCCGAAATCGCAAATGAACAGGATATTTTAATGATAGCCGACGAGGTGCAGACGGGCAACGGCAGAACGGGAAGACTTTACGGCTATATGAATTACGGAATAACCCCCGATATTGTTTCTACCGCGAAAGGCTTGGGCGGCGGACTGCCTATCGGGGCGACGCTGCTTGGCGAAAAGGTTAAAGATGTGCTTACCGCAGGCTCCCACGGCTCTACCTTCGGGGGCAATCCCGTATGTTGTGCCGGGGCGCTTAACATTCTAAGCCGTATTGACGATACCATTTTAGCCGAGGTAAGGGAAAAATCGGAGTATATTATTAATGAGTTGTCCGTAGCTTCGGGCGTAAAATCGGTTTCGGGTTTAGGACTTATGCTCGGCATAGAAACCGAAAAGGACGAGAATGAGGTTATTGATAAATGCCGCGAAAACGGAGTGCTTGTTATTAAAGCAAAGACTAAGGTGCGCTTACTGCCCGCCCTTAATATCCCGTGGGAACAGCTTAAAACGGCAATACAAATACTTAAAAAAGCCTGTGAATAAGGAGATTAAAAAAATGGATTTTAAAGGAAAAAGCTTTTTAAAGCTGCTTGATTTTTCGGGTGAGGAGATTGCCTGTTTAATAGACCTTGCGGCGGAGCTTAAATATAAAAAGAAAAACGGTATTCCGCACAATATCTGCGCGGGCAAAAACATCGCGCTTATATTTGAAAAAACCAGCACCAGAACCCGCTGCAGCTTTGAGGTGGCGGCGCACGACCTCGGAATGGGGGTAACCTACCTTGACCCTACAGGCTCTCAGATTGGTAAAAAGGAGAGCATTGCCGACACCGCGCGGGTTTTAGGCAGAATGTTTGACGGTATAGAGTACCGCGGCTACGGTCAGGAAATAGTAGAGGAATTAGCGAAATACGCGGGTGTTCCCGTATGGAACGGGCTTACAAACGAGTTCCACCCCACCCAGATTTTAGCCGATTTCCTTACAATTAAGGAGCATTTCGGAAAATTAGAGGGCATTAACCTTGTCTATATGGGGGACGCCCGCTACAATATGGGCAATTCCTTAATGGTGGGCTGTGCTAAAATGGGGCTTAATTTTACCGCCTGCGCCCCCGAAAAGTACTTCCCCGATAAGGAATTAATAAAGACCTGTAAGGAAATCGCCGCTGTAAGCGGAGCAACCATTACCTTTGAAACAGACCCCATAAAGGCGACAAAGAACGCCGATGTAATCTATACCGACGTGTGGGTTTCAATGGGCGAGCCGATAGAGGTTTGGGAGGAGAGAGTAAAGGAGCTTTCCCCCTATCAGGTAAATGAAAAGCTTATGGCGAATGCGGGTGAAAACGCGGTATTTATGCACTGCTTACCCGCCTTCCACGACCTTAAAACCACGGTTGGTAAGGAAATGGGCGAAAAATTCGGCAGGGACTGCTTTGAGGTGACCGACGGCGTGTTCGAGTCTGCTCAGTCAATAGTATTTGACGAGGCGGAGAACCGTATGCACACGATTAAGGCGGTAATGGCCGCCACCTTGGGTTAAAGCTATGGATAAAAAAGCATATTTGGTATTAGAGGACGGAACGGTTTTTAAGGGCTATTCCTTTGGCGCGGAAAAAGATACCGTCGGCGAGCTTGTTTTCACCACGGGTATGTGCGGATATATCGAGACCCTTACAGACGAAAGCTATTTCGGGCAGATTGTTTTGCAGACCTTCCCTATGATAGGAAATTACGGGATAATCCCCGAGGATTTCGAGGGGGAGTGCTCGGTAAAGGGCTATGTTGTGCGCGAAAAATGCGATAATCCGTCGAATTTCAGGTGCAAGGGAACCCTTGACAGCTTTTTAAAGGAAAAAGGAATCCCCGCGATTTACGGGGTGGACACAAGGGCTATAACCAAAATTATCCGGGAGCACGGGGTTATGAACGCGGCGATATGCGGTGAAATCCCGTCCGATTTCGGCGCGCTTAAAGATTATAAGATAATCGGCGCGGTTGATAACGTGACGGCGAAAAACACCGAGGTTTACCCCGCCGAAAACGAAAAATTCAAGGTAACCCTTATCGATTACGGCGCAAAGCGCAATATTATAAGGGAGCTGAATAAACGCGGCTGTAGGGTTACCGCCGTACCCGCAAGCACGACTGCGGAGGATATTTTAAAAACCAATCCCGACGGTATTATGCTTTCAAACGGTCCGGGCGACCCTGCGGAAAACCTCTTTCAAATAGAGGTAATAAAGGAGCTTGCGGGTAAAAAACCTATTTTCGGCATTTGCTTAGGTCATCAGCTTTTGGCGCTGGCTATGGGGGCTGAAACCGAAAAGCTTAAATACGGTCACAGGGGCGTTAATCAGCCCGTAAAGGAAAGCACAGGCACCCGCACCTATATAACAAGTCAGAATCACGGCTATGCGGTTGTCGCGGGCAGCGTTAAAAGGGGTAAAATCAGCTTTATTAACGCTAACGACGGCACCTGCGAGGGGATAGACTATGAGGATCTTTCCGCCTTTTCGGTGCAGTTCCACCCCGAGGCGGCGTCGGGGCCGCACGACACGTCCTTTTTGTTCGACCGCTTTTTACGACTTATGGAGGAAAAATAAATGCCGTTTGATAAGACTATTAAAAAGGCTTTGGTTATAGGCTCGGGGCCTATTGTTATAGGTCAGGCGGCGGAGTTTGACTATGCGGGAGCGCAGGCGTGCCGCGTTTTAAGAGACGCGGGTGTAAATGTGGTGCTTGTGAACTCCAACCCCGCCACAATTATGACCGAC
>JBJEOD010000239.1:0-1923 GCA_051880535.1 Acutalibacteraceae bacterium
GTTAATTCGGAGGACTTCGAGTTAAGCTCGTCAAGTCCCTTGCCAATCATAATTACTCCGTCATTAAGAGACTGAGCTCCGTCCGAAAGCTTCGCCGCGCCGCCGCTTAAATCCTTGGCTCCGCCCTTTAAGGCGTCAGCTCCGTCCGCAAGCTCATTTGTGCCCTCCGAAAGCTCGCCCGCGCCGCCGTCAAGCTTTTTAATTGCGTCTGTAAGCTCGTTTACCTTATCGGTAAGCTCCTTATCGTCAACCTCGATATTCATTGCCATTGAGACACCGTTTACCGAAACCGCGGGCATTTCAAAGTCTTCAACCTCGGCGGTTATTGAGGTGTCTATACCCTTGCCCGGAAGCATTGTATAAGAAAGCTGTTTTTTTGCCCCCACATTAGCAACCGTCGCGTCGGGAGCTGTAATATCGCGGCATTTTTCGGTATCAAGGGTAAAGGACGCCTGCAAAGCGTATTTATCATAGAAATTGCCCTTGCAGTTCTCATTTTCGGTAACCTTAAAGCGGATTTCAAGTCTGCCGCTCTTTCCTGCAACCTCGCTTGCGGTATATTCCTTTCCGTCTAAAAAGAACCTTATCGAAATATTCCACGGGATTTCGGCATTATCAAGCCTTCCCTTATAATAAACCCTGTCCGCCGAGGAGGAAAATGTAATCTTATCCCCGCTGTTATTAATTTTATCGGTTGTGTTAAGCATTTCGACAGAGGAATAGTCGCCGTAATCGGTGACCTCGCCGCCGCCGAAAATATTGACGGCGTATATCTCTTTAACCTCGCCGTTTGCATTAAGGTTAATGTAAATTACCTCCTCCTTTTCGGTGGGTTCGCTTCCCGCGGCTATTGCGCCGAAGGTGGAAAGCAGGATTACCAAGGCAAGCAGTACGGGCATCAGTTTTTTAAATCTTTTCATTTGGCTTTGTCTCCTTTTTGGGATTGTAAAAATTAAGACCGATTGTGGTATGATTAATCGCGCCGTCAAAAATGTAGAGAAGTCCTGGCAGTACAAAAAACACGCTCGTCATTGAAAGCAGGGTTCCGCGACCTAAGAACAGACCTAACTGGGAGAGTATGCCGTGGGTGGAAATATAGCTTAAAAGGAAGCCCACCAGCGACAGCACCGTTCCCGAGGTCAGCACCGAGGTGGTGACCGCCGAGACCGTCTGGCTTATCGCCTGCTTTTTGGGTATTGTATGTCTGTACTCCAGATAACGGTCGGTAAAGAGTATCGCGTAATCCACCGTGGCGCCCAGCTGAATGGACGAAATAATAAGGTATGCGATATACTGCACTGTGGAATCCGCAAAATAGGGTATCCCCATATTAATCCAGATAGCCGCCTCGATAGCGAAGACCAGAATAAAGGGCAGGGACAGGGATTTCATAGTAAGGAGCAGTATTACAAACACCGCGCCGATTGCTATAAGATTAACCTTTAAGGTGTCCTGTGTGATTGTGTCCATAAGGTCGTAGGTAGTAACGCCCTCGCCCGCCAAATAGTAGCTGTCGGGATAATAAACGTTTGCTGTATCGCGTATTTTTTGGACCAGACTGAAGGTTTGCTTGCCCTCGTACGCGGTCTCAACGTTAAGCACCATTCGGTTGTAATTGTCTGAGACTAACTGTGAGAGGGTGTCTTTATCAAGGTACTCCTTCGGAATCTCCGCTCCCACGGTATCGGTATAGGAAATTATGCTTTTAATTTCGGGTATTTCGTGAAGCGCGTCGGAAAGCTTTTTCTCTGCCTCGGCGTTGCCGTTAGGCACAAGCACAACATAGGTGTCGCTTTTGCCGAATACGTTTTCGATAGCGGCGGTATCGTCCCCGAGCTGTGTCCCCCTGCCGTAGATATTAGAGGCGCCGTAGTAGTAGGAATTGGAATTAGACGCCATATATGAGGGCACCGCGGCGATTAT
>JBJEOD010000240.1:0-1922 GCA_051880535.1 Acutalibacteraceae bacterium
TCGCCTATTGTTATGGGTCTGCTTGAAAGCCGATTGCCTATCGACAGCGTTACCGTTATGGTGCAAAAGGAGGCGGCGGAGCGTTTATGCGCAAAAATCGGAACAAGAGAGGCGGGCGCGGTAAGCGCCGCGGTGAGCTACTACTCCGAGCCCGAAATTCTATTCGAGGTGGACAGGAACAGCTTTATGCCCCCGCCAAAGGTTGATTCGGCGGTTATTAAACTGCATATACGCGACAATCTGCCCGTTGACGTGGGGGACGAGGCAAAATTTTTCCGACTTATCAAAGCCTGCTTTGCACAGCGCAGAAAGACCCTTGTAAACACCGTTTCAAGCACACTTGGTATTGATAAGGAAATCATAAAAAACGCCCTTTCAAAGTTAGGTCTTTCAGAGACGGTAAGGGGCGAAAGGCTTACCTTAGAGGAATTAGCCGAGCTTTCAAATCTTATTTGACCGTAGGGAACGGATTTATCCGTTCCGCAATTCAGACATCAGATACGGAAGGCATAAATGCCTTCCCAACATATAGTAAATATGTCTCTTGTAATAACAACCGATAAAGGAGCCGGATTATGCCGCTTAAGAATTTTGAGGATTTAAGTGATGAAATTCTTGATATGCAAAGCCGCGAGACCGAAAGATTCGGTCTTATGTACGAACGGCTGGCAAATCAGAGTTCAATGTCCAAGGAAGAGCAGAAAACCCTTGAAAACGAGGTGAACGGCGAGGTCGAGGTGCTTGAAAAGGCATCCGCCAAGCTTAAAAAGGCGCAGCGCTGGTCATCCGATCAGGCAGACGAGCTTAAAACCCGACTAAAAGAGGGCAAAACAAGCGAGAGTAAAAAGCGAATCTTGCGCCGCGCGCCCGCAAACTCGGTAATCGACTACAAGGAAAGCAAAACCCAAAATTTTGCCGCGGGAATTAATTTTTACAAAATCGCCCTTATCTGCATATCGGGCAGCTTTGCGGGGGTTGTTGTGGAGTTGCTTTGGTGCCTTATCCGCAACGGATACATAGAAAGCCGCGCGGGACTTGTCTACGGGCCGTTTAACCTGCTTTACGGGGTGGGCGCAGTGGCGCTGACCTTAATTCTCTACCGTTACCGCAACCGCAGCTCCGCTTTTTCGTTTATCGGCGGAATTGTTATAGGAAGTGCGGTTGAATATCTGCTGTCGTGGGGACAGGAGACCCTGTTCGGCTCAACCTCATGGGATTACAGCGAGCTGCCCTTTAATATTAACGGAAGAATATGCCTTTTATATTCCGTATTTTGGGGCTTTTTAGGTGTTTTATGGATTAAAAGCATCTACCCAAGGGTTGCGAAAATAATTCTTAAAATACCGAATAAGGCGGGGAAAATTATCACCTGGGCACTTACTGTGTTTATGATTTTTAACGGTTTTATGAGCCTTTTCTCGGTGTGGCGCTGGTCGGAGCGGGTGCACAATGTCCCCGCAACCACCGCCGCCGACGAATTTTTCGACAGGCGATTCCCCGATTCCCGTATGGAGAAAATTTTTGCCAATATGGAATTTGACAGCGAGGACTGAGTCTTTTTGCTTGATAAAACCGTTTGCTTAATAGGCAACGCCCCTTTTGAGAAGAAAAAGGCTGATACCCCGTTTTACTTAGCCGAGGTATCAGCCTTGTTTCTTTCTTTTTTAGGCAAAGAAAGAATACTGCCTGTAATAAGTGATAAATTCCCGATAATAAAAAGGAATCCTCCGTTTTTCAGAAAGCCCATAATAACGGTAAGATATATATTTACCAGCCCTAATTTACTATATATGATATATTGAGGAACAGCAGGCGTTGATATGATGCAGAAAAGAATTACACAATTGATAATACTAACAATCGGGAGTATTTTTCCGATTTTATTTTTAAGATTCCGTATTAATAACAAAACAGGGAAAAGA
>JBJEOD010000241.1:0-1920 GCA_051880535.1 Acutalibacteraceae bacterium
AAGAAATTGTTCATCATCTCGTTCTTGCGGGATTCAGGCTTTATAAAATCGGGGTTCTGCTCGTAATATTCAAGCAGCTTATCCTGATATTTGCTGAGCTTCAGGAAATATGCCTCCTCCTTAGCGTCCACAACCTCGCGTCCGCAATCGGGGCATTTGCCGTCTACTAACTGCGAGGGAGTAAAAAAGGACTCGCAGGGTACGCAGTACTTTCCCTCATAATGACCCTTATAAATATCCCCTTGGTCATATAGCTTTTTAAATATTTTCTGTATCACCTTTTCGTGGTAATCGTCGGTCGTGCGGATAAACTTGTCATAGCTTGTGTTAAGGCTGTCCCACACGCCGCGAATCTCGCCCGAAATCTTATCAACATATTCCTTCGGCGTAATTCCCTCCGCCTTGGCGATTTCCTCAATCTTCTGCCCGTGCTCGTCCGAGCCTGTCATCAGGTATACGTCAAAGCCCATCATACGCTTGTAGCGCGCTATCATATCAGCGAGCACTATATCGTAGGCGTTGCCGATATGCGGCTTGCGCGAGGTATAGGCTATCGCGGTGGTAATGTAAAACTTTTTCTTTTCTGACATATTTGTTCCTCCTTATGGCTTTTGGGTTAAATATAAAATGTAGGAAACGGCGGTGGAAATCAGGCTGTAGAGCAGTACTGCGGCTCCGCTCATAAGCGAGCCTGAGCCGTCAAAGGACATATAGGCGAACAGCACCGCCCCTAAAACCGACGAAATAACGTAAAGAACTGTAAGCAGCAGATTTGACTTTTTGATTTTGCCCGCATTGCTGATAATCGCCGCAAGTCCCATGGGGTTTCCCTTGTAGGCGGCGGGGGCAAAACAGCTTTCGGTAGGGGTGACTGCGTTTTTATACATATGACAGCCCGCGGCGCTCATAATCTTTACCGAATCCTCGTAAAGTCCGAAATAATCACAGATCATTTCCTCGGTCATATTAGGATCAGAGCTGTTTATAAGCATTGTGACCCCGAGAGCTGAAACGCGGCGCAGCTCCCGAGCAATGTCGGGACGAACCGTGTAGCGCACGGTAATAAGGGCGCACGCCTTGTTCTCGGTTGCAACATAGACGGGGAAGAGTCCCTGACGGAGTATTTTGCGGTCCACCTCAACGCTCGGAACCTCGATTCCGTGCGCCTCCATTAATGTGCGGTTGCCGATAAACAGGAGCTTGTTGTCAACCCAGCCGGAAATGCCCATTCTGTCCTCGTATTTGACCGTGTCCGAATCGGGTAAAATCACATTCCCGCCGGTTCCCGCTATTTTTTTGAAGATTGGGGAAAGGGGGCTTGAAAGCGCGTCTGTAAGTGATGCGGCGCGGATTATCGTGTCGTCAACGCTGTTGTCGGACAAGATCTTCATCTGGTGCAGCTGTACCGTTCCCGAGGGGAAAAGCTCATCGGCGTTCAAGACCGCGGCGTTTGCGTTCTCAATTCTTTCTGCTCCCGTTTTTCCCGCAAGCATAGCACCCATTTTACTAAGCCGCTTAGCCGAGGAATAAAGCGGCAGGCTGTCGATCATAAATATCACGGGAAGGGCGGCGAGGCATTGAATTGCCGCCGCGCTGTAAAGGCCGTATATAATGCCGTCAAAGTAGGATGCGCAGGCAAATCCTACGGTAATTGAAAGCAGAACCGAAATCACCGTGATAAAGGGCAGCTTGCCCGCCAAAAAGACACGGAAGGTCGAGTGCTTCATATAGCCGTCAATATGCTTTGTTCTCTGCGGGGCGGCGGCAAGCACATCTCCCTCTATCGCGTTCTTTGCCATTGCAAAGGTGACCGCCTGATCGCTTATAAGCTTGACCGCGCGTTTAGGCGAGAGGGAGGCTATCTGCTTAAAGCCTTCAAGCATATAGGCGGCGGTAAAGAAGGAGCAGAGGGAGCGGATT
>JBJEOD010000242.1:0-8578 GCA_051880535.1 Acutalibacteraceae bacterium
TCCGGAATGGATATATATGAAGGCAAATGAGTTTTTTGAATTTAAGAAACTGCCTAAAAATGCGGACCGAAGATTTGTTCAGGTGGGAGATAAAAAATCGTCTTTGGATGATACGGTA
This sequence comes from Acutalibacteraceae bacterium, assembly GCA_051880535.1. Lineage (GTDB taxonomy): Bacteria > Bacillota > Clostridia > Oscillospirales > Acutalibacteraceae > UBA737. The sequence goes on from JBJEOD010000242.1 coordinate 119, forward strand.
ATCTTTATAGAAGCAAACGAAGAATTATATAAAAAAAGCAACGCCGAACAAAGTCGAAAGTCACGTACAGCAAAAACTAAAAAAGATTATCCGCTAACCTTTATATCTTTGGACGCTTTGCGCGGTTCTGATGAGGATATAGATAATCATGAAAGATATTCCGACAGCAAAGGGGATGAGGAATACATAATGGGTAAACTTCAGCTTGGGGAATTGCATGAGGTAATAAAAGACCTTACGGATAGTGAGCGGAAAACGCTGGATATAATTCTCTTTTCCTATCTGCATAATAAAAGCGAAAGAGAAACCGCCATGTATTTCGGTATTCCGCAAAAAACATTAAATTGCCGTAAACAGAAAATTTTTGAAAAAATTAAAAAATTTTTTCGCTCAAAATGAAGAAAACCGTACAGTAATATAGTAGAGGGCAAAATTGACCTCTGCGTTCTTTGAAAACAGAATAGTACAGCACATCCTTTACATTCCTTCTGCTGTCGGGTAACCGGCAAGCCATAAGAACAGAGCAGCGGACAAGCTTTTATCTGTCCGCTGTGTCTGCTTGAAATCACGGCGCATCCGTGACGGAGGCGATGACAGGCAGGAGCATTAATGATACTTCCGTCCCGTACTTTCGGGGCGGCTCGCGGAGATCCCGGGGGTGGTGAGATTCCAATGAGGCTGATGCACAGCCGGAGGGTGTGTTCCCGTATTTCGAGGGCGTCGTGGACAAATATCGGAAAAATGATCGATAACCTTAATCGACGGTAAGCTGTTATATTATTATACCGTGCGGTATTTTTCGGCCTGTCAGCAATATAATTATTTATTTTACTTTACTTTACCTTGATTATCTGCTCACAACCGAAAGAATAGGCACGGGATATTTACGGTTTGCCGTCGTCACTTAGGCGGCTGTTTATCCTTTCGAATTAAGCAGCCGCCGTCTACATAACAGCAACTCACGGAGAATAATAAAATGAAACAGATAAAACGAGGAGAAATATATTTTGCCGACCTCTCACCCGTTGTCGGCAGCGAACAAATGGGACTTCGTCCTGTATTAATACTTCAAAACAACTCAGGCAACAGACACAGCCCCACCACTATTGTGGCGGCAATTACAAGCAGAAAAACTAAGCCTGACCTTCCTACCCATGTTAAGGTTTCGGCAGAGGGTCTCCCGTTGAAATCAACGGTTTTGCTTGAACAGATAAAAACAATAGATAAATCCCGTCTCGACGAATATATCGGCAGGTTGGATAAGGACACAATGGGCAAGGTTGATTATGCCGTTATAACCAGTCTCGGAATAAAAGTAATGGAGGAACTTCTGAAATGATTACCGCAGAAAAACAAAAAGCCGACAGCGCTTTTTATTATGAGGTCTGCCTGCTTCGTCTGTTAGGAGAGATGGGATATCTCGATGAAAAAGCCTTAGACGGCATCGTACAAATAGCCGCAGAGGATTACGGGACATCCTTTCTGTTGGATAAAACTTTTTTGTGTCTAAACTGATAACTCTTCGCCTTCTCACTGGATATATTCGTACCAACAAGATATTATTGTGTTGCGCCGAAAAAAGGCGACAACAGCAGGTGACATCTGCGGAAAGGAGAAAATATGGAAAACTCAGTAATAACAATAGCGCCGAGCATTCAGGCAAAGCCGACCATGCGTGTTGCCGCATACTGCCGTGTATCAAGCGATTCAAGCGATCAGCTTCACTCCTTCGCTGCACAGGTGCAGTATTACACCAAATTCATCAGCGAGAACGAGCATATGGAGCTTGCGGACATTTATGCAGACGAAGGCATCACAGGCACAAAGACCGCCAAGCGAGACGACTTCAACCGTCTTGTGGCGGATTGCAAAAAAGGAAGGATTGACCGAGTACTCACAAAATCCGTCAGCCGATTTGCAAGAAATACCGCAGACGCTCTGATGTATGCAAGGCTTCTGAAAGAATACGGAGTCAGTATCCTGTTCGAAAAAGAGAATATCGACACAGCGTATATGTCAAGCGAACTGCTTCTTGCTCTGTCGGGAGCGCAGGCACAGGAGGAATCCATATCTATATCCAAAAATATGAGATGGAGCGCAGAACGCCGAATGAAATCCGGAACCTACCTGTCAAGCTCTACACCATACGGATATGAGCTGAAAGACGGCGAGTTCCGTATTGTTGAGAGCGAGGCAGAAATCGTCCGCCTTATATTCAAAAGCTTCCTCTCCGGAATGGGCAAGAAAGCAATCGCGGATATGCTGAATGAGATAAATGCTCCGAAGCGCTTCGGCTACACTACATGGCATATCAATACGGTGGGCTACATTCTTACTAACGAACGATACATCGGTGACGCGCTCTTTCAAAAGAAGTATAGAACCGATGCGATCCCCTTTGTGCTAAAACTCAACCGCGGCGAAAAAGCACAGTATTATGTAGAGGATATGAATTCGTCAATCATTTCCAAAGCCGACTTTGAAGCAGCACAGAAACTTATTCAAAAAAGCTGTATAAAACAGCGTGCTGACATCATATCCAGACCGCTTACACAAAAAATACGGTGCAAATGCGGAGCAGCCTACACGCCTTTAAGCGTAAACGGCAAACAGTATTGGGGTTGTAAAACACGTAATTTTGATTCGGAAAAATGCGATTCGCGCAGAATTCCCGAAAAGGATATATATGATGCGTTTATCACAATGGTGAACAAGCTCAGAAACTGCCGTTCGGAAATACTGCCTGCCGCAATCGCACAGACCGAACGGCTACAGATGAAAGCAGGCGGTACGGAGGCGAGAATCAAAGAAATTGACAAAGCGGTTGCCGAGCTTAGCAATAAAAATCTTGTTCTTGCAAGGCTTAATACCAAAGGAATTCTGCGCCCTGCTGAATACGCCGAGCAGAGCAGCGCCATCAACAGCCTCGTCAACACATTGCGGAATGAAAGGCGTCAGTTACTAAAGGAACAGGATGAGGACAGCGTCCTGTCAGGGCTTCGCAGATTAAACAACATACTTACTCATATAGAAAATCCCATAACAGAATTTGATGAGGAGTTATTCGGAAGTATGGTTGAGGAAATTACCGTACCGACGGATACAAGCCTATGCTTTAAATTAATCAGCGGTTTGCCGATTACAGAAATGATTTCCGCTCAAAGGAGGTGCAGACGAAAATGAAAAACAGACGATTCCCATACGGTTATGAAATGCAGAACGGGCAGATTGTTATCTGCCGTGCGGAGGCGGAAACCGTAAAACATATTTTCAATCAATATCTTTCAGGTGCTAATCTCAAAGAAATCGCCGAATTCCTTACAGGACACCGAGTGGAGTTTCTTCCCGGCGAATACGGTTGGAACAAAAGCCGCATTAAACGTATGATTGAGGACAGCCGTTATGTCGGCGATCAAACTTATCCGTCAATTATCAATGTGGATACCTTCCGCGAGACCAATTCCGTAAAGGATAGCCGCCGCAACTATACGGTGTCAACGGTAACCGCCGAAAACAAGCTGCTTATCAGCAAGGTTATATGCGGAGAATGCGGCGGTAGTCTCTTCCACAGAACCGACAGCACGCAAAAGCATCGTGAAATATGGCATTGCCAAAGAGAAAGTTGTAAAATTGGCATACCGATGACAATATCAGAGCTTGAAAAGGAAATCACGTCAATCTTTAACCGTCTGATTGCCGAGCCTACCCTTGCAGAACATACCGACTCGGATATTTCTGCCGAGCCTTCACTTGAAATCACCAAAATGGAAAATGAGATTGAGCGAAAGCTTGAAGCTCTTGACTTTAATAAAACTGAATTACAAGACTTAATTCTGCAATGTGCGTCGAAAAAGTATGATGATTACAAAAGCGTCAGGCACATTACAGATAGACTGAAAGCGGACTTTGAGCAATCAAGTCCGCTTTCGTCATACTCACCCGAACTGTTCGACCGCACCGTGGCTACTGTAATTTTAAATAGCAATAAAGCGGTCAGTCTGAAGCTTAAAAATAATACTATTATTGGAAAGGAGCCGCAAAGCTATGACAACCCAAGCACCGACTGCGACCAAAACGGTCAGAGTGATACCGCCGAAACCCGAATTTTCAGGTGAAAACCGTATTGATATACGTCCCAAGCGTGTGGCTGCCTACTGCCGTGTTTCCACCGATAAGGAACAGCAGGAACACAGCTTTGAGACTCAAAAGGAAATGTACACCGAAATGATTATGATGAAACCCAATTGGCAGATGGCGGGTATATACGCAGACGAGGGTATCACAGGCACCATCGCCAAAAAGCGCCCCGATTTTATGCGTATGATCGATGACTGCCGAAAGGGAAAAATCGACCTTATAATCACCAAATCGGTATCCCGTTTCTCACGAAATAATCTCGACTGCCTGCTGTATGTCAGAGAACTCAAGGAGAGAGGCATCCCCATAATCTTTGAAAAGGAAGGCATCAATACGCTCCAAGTATCCAGCGAACTGCTGATTACTCTGTTCAGCGGATTGTCACAGGCAGAAAGCGAATCCATCAGTATGAATGTCAAGATCGGCAAGCGGCAGAGTCTTAAAAACGGCAATGTGCCGTTCTGCTACAAATCCTTCCTTGGCTACCGCAAGGGTGCTGACGGCAAACCCGAAATTGATCCTGAACAGGCAGTCACCGTCCGCAGAATCTTCGCCGAATACCTTGCGGGGAAAAGCCTTCTTGATATAGCCAAGGGCTTAACGGCTGACGGAATACCTACAGCGAGAGGAAGTTATGAGTGGTCTTCACCGAGAGTCCTCTCCATACTGACAAATGAAAAATATAAGGGCGATGCACTGCTTCAAAAGACCTATACAGCCGACTGCATCAGCAAGAAGTTGAAAAAGAACAACGGCGAACTGCCGATGTACTATGTTGAGAATAACCATCCCGCCATCATTGATAGAGCCGTATTCGACCGTGTACAGGAAGAAGTCTCACGGCGTAACAGCAAGCGCAAGGTGAAACAGACAGGCACCAAGACCGAACTTGGGAAATATTCAAGCAAATATGCGCTCTCCGAAATTCTCTACTGCGGAAACTGCGGAACACCGTACCGCCGCTGTACCTGGTCTAAAAACGGCAAGAAAAAAATCGTATGGCGGTGTATCAGCCGTCTTGACTACGGTACGAAATACTGCAAGGATTCACCTTCCATTGAAGAATCGGTACTGCAAAACGCGATAGCCGAGGCAATAACTCAAAAGGCGCAGACGGAAAACTCGGATGCCCATCGTATCTGCCGACATATAGAGCTGTATCAAAGCAGTCAGGATATGAGCAGTATCCTTGCCAAGCAGGAGCGTTTAAAAGAAATAGAGGATCGTATAGACCGGTTGATGAATATTGACAGCGAAGCCGCGCAAAACGGTGATTTCGATGAACAATTCCGTTGTCTTCATAATGAAATGTATGCTATAATGGATGAGCTCAAAGCTGCCGATAAGACAAAATTATAGATTTCGATCACATCAGGATTAAAGGCATCCACCCCACCGGTTACACTCTGTACTGTTGTGCGAAGGATTTATATCTCGGTACCAAGCATCTGTCGGTCAGCGATCTCTCCGATGCGGAATTGATACCGCCCAAAGCCTTCGGTCTCATCTGCAATGCTATGGTAATCCGCAGATACGGACTCGGCGCTGTAAATTTAAATAACAGAAAGGAATCTTTGCAATGATTAACGCTATCGTACAAAACAAACAAGGAGAGACTTCGGTCATTGATTTGACCGTCCATTACCACGAAATATATAAGGAATTACAGAGGCTTGGCTATTACGGCTCGCCGGAGCGACTGCTTCTGAGGGACGAGGAAGATGAGGAATACAGCGTAAAGCTCTATTCCGACAGCAATATCGGAAACAGTATGATTCTGCTTTTAAACGAAAGGGACAGCCTCTATGACGCTTATCTGCTTGACCTTGCGGTTACAAACGCAAGAGAGGAAATTAAAACAGACCTTGAACAGAATTTACTGCATGGGCAGTATTCAACCTTTTCAGAGGTACTTGATGATATCAATCAAATGAAAATCGCGGCGGCCGAAACAAAGCTAACCTTTTTCTGCCCTCTGGAAGCGACTATCTATGACGATGAAGGCTATTACAGCCCTGCATCAAATTATACGATTTCGGATAACCGCGACAAAATCGAAGATATGCTTGGAATAGAACAGCTTCCCGATCTCGGAGATATGGCGGAATATGTCGGAGAACACAGCGGTATCGGCAATAAGCTCATATACGCCGTATGGGGATTGGAGAAAATCAGCGGAGAGGTATACGGGAAGATTGACTGCTATCTGACCGAAGCGCTGAATGATGAGGAAACCGAGAAATTGAGGGACGCCGTTTGCGGTCAGAATTCAGATGGTTATGCAAAGCAAAGTAATATGTTGAAAAGGAAGGGATAAATGCCGATATATTAGCAATATCTCTTTCTTTTATTCAACATAGGAAAATCCACTTTTCATTGATATAATTAGTGTAAATCAAAGAAAGGTGGCTATGAATATGGTCAATAAAACAATGAAGCTTACCCAAAACATGTTTCCCGATATTTGTGAAAAACTGTCTGCTGCATTGGGAGACATTATTCCGGAGATCGGAGGTGATAACTGTGAATAAACCTACAAATTTCGCTTATCATCTTACAAATTATTTGACTGTATATTTATCCGGCAAGAGAAATTTTAGTATTAATACAGTTAAATCATACCGCGATACATTCAAACTTTTTCTTCGTTACTGCACAGACGAACTCAAACTCCCAATTGCACGAATTACACTTGAAAAAATTGACCGGGATATGATATGTGGTTTTTTAGAGTATCTTGAATCAGGCAGAAATGTAAATCCATGTACAATTAATCAACGGCTCGGAGCCATACATGCATTTTACAAGTATTTACAGGTTGAGGAACCGTCATATATTTTGGAATATCAGCGAATATTGGCAATTCCGTATAAGCGATATGTCAAACCGATGATTGGCTATCTTTCCAAGGAAGCATTAACTGAAATATTTGATTCTGTCGATACGAGTACGAAACAAGGAAGAAGAGATCTCACATTGCTTTGCGTTCTTTATGACACAGGAGCACGTGTACAGGAATTGTGTGATTTGTGTTTAAGAGATTTATCTTTATCTGGTAATCCCTATGTTATGCTAACCGGGAAAGGAAGAAAAACAAGATACGTTCCGCTTTTGGAAAACACAGTTAAACTACTGAACCAATATCTTGAAGAATTTCATTATGGCAAATTATTCAATAATGATGCGCCTTTGTTTTTTAACAAGCAGCATGCAAAACTATCTCGTACAGCAGTTAATCATGTCATCAATAAATATGCAGGAATTGCAAGACAGAGATCGTCATTGGTTCCCGACAAGATCACACCTCATATTTTTCGCCATACCAAAGCCATGCATTTGTGTCAGGCAGGAGTCGATATGATTTACATTCGCGATATACTCGGACATGCTATGCTTGAAACAACAAATATATATGCAAGAATAAATGTTGAACAAATGCGGGATGCACTTGAAAAAGCTTATCCGGAATTGACCGATAAAAATCTGCCAAATTGGAGTGATGACAATGCTTTAATGGATTTTCTCGCAAAGCTTTAACTTTTCTTATGTTGAATAAAAGTAAGAGATATTGCTACTATATCGGCATTTATCCCTTTCTTTTCAACATATTACTTTGCTTTGCATAACCATCTTTATGTAGAATTCTACATAATGATGGATTCGGGGAGTCATTTGAACAGCGCGCCATTAAAACCGAGGATGGCGACCTGTATGTCTCCTACTGGAACTCAAGCGGAGATTACTTCCTATATACCGAGTCCGAGATGAATGAGTATTTGCAAGGTGATGAGGTATGTCCCGCAGAGAAGGATATCTGCCGGAGGACGGCGAAGCGGAAGAACTATCTATGGGAGGAATATAAATGGTCGGCTGCTTAATTTTTATCGCAGGTCTTATTACGGGCGGCGGCGTAGCGGTTATGCTCCTTAGTTGCCTGCAGATAAACCGTGTTAATGATTACAAGTCGGAAATCCGCAAGTTGCGAAATAAACTAAATAATAAATAATAAGACAAATGGCGGTATCGATCGTTTCAGAGTAAATGATTGATACCGCTTTTTTTGTTATGCGATTCAATCAGGTGCAGCAGCTTCGTCGCGGGCAATGAAAGCGAGTACGGCACTGAAGCCGTTGCGCGTATGCCTACCGAGGCTCTCGGCTCTGAAACGGTTGAACTGCCTTGTGTGAAAGCGAGGTAATCACCATAAGAACCCCTGTATCAAGAGTAGGCAACAAAACCGCACTGCTCAATATTATATATGCGCTGTTTCCGCTGAAATACGGAAGATTTATAGATGTCTTCGGCGGCTCGGGCAGCGTACTT
>JBJEOD010000243.1:0-1914 GCA_051880535.1 Acutalibacteraceae bacterium
AATATGCAAGCAGTATAAACAGCCCCGACCGTATCATAAGCTTAACGGGATCCTCCGCTTCAACTCCCGCCGCCAATCCAAAATTTTTGAACAGCTGCCAGACAAGGTTAAGCAGTATAAGACCGATTGCCAGAGCGACGAAAATGTTATACATAGTTTCAGCCGCAGGGAAATATCTCTTAAATACCGTCATATCGCAGCCGAGAGCGCCGAGCACCGACGAGCTTATTAAATCAAGCCCGTGCATTATCTGCTCCGAAATCCATTCAACTATTCCGTCCAGTATTCCCATACGCTTTATTTACCCGTTCCAGCGACCGTCCGCAAAAAACGGAGTGATATACGCCATAATAAACCCAAGTCCGTTCAAAATCACCCATGTTATTACAATCCTTTTAAGCCAAGCTCGCGCCTCGCTTACTGTTTTGTCTGTTTTAGAAAAATTGAGCATCAGCAAAGCGATAGCCGCCGTAACAATACCCGCTATCGTAGATATTGCAAGTATCTGATTGTAGACATCCCTCATTATTTCCCCCGCCTTATCCCACACGGTCACGCCTTCAGCAAATACGTTAAGCGAATTGCCGGCAGCAGCCGTCGCTGTCATAAACGCGGTAAAAAGAAACCGCCCGATGTCAAAATGCACTTTGACGCCGCGCGGCTCAGTCCTTATTCTGTTTTTCACTTTTCTACCTCCGATTTTAAATTTAAGCTCACGATATATTTTTGAGCATAAACAGTTTATCATATACCGAATTACGCTTCAATAGCAAAACTGTGCCAATATTGTGAAATTTATTATTCATTCCGACTTCTTGAAAAAACGCTGATTAAAGATTTTAAACATCTACTTTCCTTTTGTAATAATGCAGCAATTAAAATATTTATAACGCTCTAAAAATAAAAGAGCAACCGGAAAAATCCAATCGCTCTTTAAGCCTTATAATTATGTTTTCCTTAAAAATATCAAGAAAGAAATCAACTTTTTGAGTCGAGATTCTTTTTAATATTCTCAACTTCTTCGACTGTAAGACCTGTTGATTCTGCAATTTCACTAACAGAAAGCTTTCCGATTTTTAACAGGTTAACAGCAATATCGTTGCGCTCTTCAATTTGAGCCGCTTTTTGCAAATCTTCCATTATCTTGCACATACTGCCTCGACCTCTTTCGTCTTCTTTGAAATATTTAACTTTTTCTTCCAACTGTTTAAAATTCATATCCGATGCGTTTTTACACCGAAAGTCATGCATCAGCTTACCGATATCATCATTACCGTTGTATTTTCCATTCACATACAGTATATGCGAGCCGTCGCCGAACAATTCACCTGTTTGCTTAACTGTTCTGTCTATTTCATAGATAGGAATCCGCATTTTAACACATCGTTTTCCGTTATGAAAATAACATATGTTTCTTTAAGAGCAGAAAAGCTATCACCTTTTCCAAAACCTCGCCTATGCTTTCTCTGTAAACAAGGGTTGCCATACCGTCATATCGGGTTTCGTCGCGGTTTATTAGGACAATATTTTCGCCCTTAAAATACCTTATAAAATTCGCGGCGGGATAGACCGCGAGCGAGGTTCCGCCGATTATAAGCATATCCGCCGAGGAAATTGCCGAGGCAGCCGCTTCAATCACCGACTGATTTAACGGCTCCTCATACAAAACAACGTCGGGTCTTACAATATGGTTGCATTTTTCACATCTCGGAATCTGTCCGCGAAGCGCTTTTACCTGTTCGTTCGGCATAACTGCTTTACAGGCGGTACAATAGTACTTTAGTGTTGTTCCGTGCAGTTCAATAACATTTTTGCTCCCCGCTCTTTGGTGGAGACCGTCTATATTCTGGGTAACAACTGCCTTTAGCTTACCCTGCCTTTCAAGCTCGGCTAAGGCTAAGTGCGCTCTGTTAG
>JBJEOD010000244.1:0-1913 GCA_051880535.1 Acutalibacteraceae bacterium
GTTTACTGTCCTTGGACTTCGGAGGCTAATGTAAATACCGATGTACCTGAGTACAGCATACCGCATACTGCCGCCCATGAAATAGCACATACTATGGGGTTAGCTAAAGAAAATGAATGTAACTTTATTGCATGGCTTGCTTGCAGCACAAGCGGAATGGCAGATTTTGAATATTCGGGACATTTATCGGCATATACATACTGTATTAACGCCATTTACCGCGCAGATAAGGATTTATGGGCAAAGGCGACAGAGCACTGCAGCGACGGAATGATAAGAGATTTAAAAAATGAAAATGCTTATTGGGATAAGTTTGAGGGCGAGGTTATGGAAGCTTCGCAGAATTTTAACGATTCATTTATTAAATCCAACCGTGTTGAAAGCGGCATTTTAAGCTATAACCTAATGGTTGAATTGTTGCTGAGATATTATGATATTGATGTCATATAACAAAAAAATTTTCAATAAATAACTAAATGGGATACCGTTACATATGACGAATTTACCCTGCCCGCGGGAGAGCTTCCGAAAGTTTGTAATAAGTAAGAATTAATCGTTAGTAAACGCACTCGGTGGAATACCGTATTTCTTTTTATAGGCGCGGTAGAATACCGAGTAATCCTTAAAGCCGCATTGCAGATACACCTTTGTCGGCGGAGTACCCGAATGTATCAGCTGTCTTGCCTTGACAAGCCTTTTAACCGTTATATATTCGCCCACGGTTGACGCCGTGGCTTTTTTAAATATACGGCAAAGATGAGTTTTGCTGATATAAAATTTTTCGCATATATTATCAAGTGTAATATCCTCTGAAATATGCCGGTTAATATAGCTTATTATCCTGCTGTCAAGAGATTTCGTAATCTCCATTTCGGAGAGAGAATCGAAAGCAAGGGAAATTTCGTTTAAAAGCGGCAAAAGATTTGTGATTGTCTGAACACGCCTGTCAGGACTGTCGGTTATTATATTTTTTATAAAAATGCTGTAAGCGTCGCTCTTAAAATTTTCCGCGCGGTAGCGGTTAAGGGTGCCGATTTTGCGATTGTTAAAGGGCGCTAACAGTCTGCCGTTCGGGTCAATGCCGCTCAAAAGATCAGCATTAAAATTAACCGAAAGCCGGGTGTACGGTTTATCGTCCCGTATATCTATGTAGTGGGCTTCGGCGGGGCGCATTATAAGAATATCGCCCTTTTCGAGCGGATAAGGCGTTCCTTCTACTCTGTAAATTCCGTTGCCGCCCGCGAAATAATAAAGCTCATACGATTCGTGAGTGTGCATACTGAAATCAGACGGAACAGGCCTGTCATCACGCCTGTAATTCATTCCAATATCGCCGTCCGAATAAGAAAAATACTCTGCCATATCATCACCGAATTTATATTAACACATTAAGGTGATATTTGCAATATATAATGATAATATGAACAATTTAATTGCATTGATTATTTGATTATAATAGGGGTAAAAGGAGGAAAGTATATGCATAAGGATTATATGTTAAAAACCGATACGGCACGAAAAATTTACGCTTCGGTTAAGGCTTTGCCGATAGTGGATTATCATTGTCATCTGTCGCCGCAGGAGATATATGAGGATAAGCAATTTGATAATATTGGTGAAATATGGCTTTCGGGTGACCATTATAAATGGCGTCTTATGAGAACGGCGGGAATCGACGAGGGATATATAACGGGAAACACTTCCTTTAAAGAGAAATTTATTAAATACTGCTCGGCACTTGAATTTGCGGCGGGAAATCCGCTTTACCATTGGTCGCATATGGAGCTGTCGCAGTTTTTCGGTATAGATATGCCTATTAATTCCCGTAATGCCGAGGAAATATGGGATAAAGCCAATGCTTTTATAGCGGAAACCGAAATGTCGCCGAGAAAGCTTATTGAAAAGTCGAATGT
>JBJEOD010000245.1:0-1909 GCA_051880535.1 Acutalibacteraceae bacterium
CATTATCGTTACCTCGTCGGAAATACGTAGGATTTCCGCCATCTTGTGCGAAATGTATATTATTCCGCAGCCCTGATCGCGAAGCATATTGATGATTTTGAAAAGGTGTTCAACCTCCTCCTCTGTGAGTGAGGAGGTCGGCTCGTCAAATACGATAACCTTTGAATTATATGAAACGGCCTTTGCAATTTCAACCATCTGCCTTTGCGATACAGGCATACGGCTCATCACCGTTTTGGGGTCTACGTTAATTTCAAGCTTGTCAAAAACTTCCTTTGTCGCCTTATACATCTTCTGCTCGCTGGTAATGGGTACTCCTTTAGCGACCGTTGGAAAGCGTCCCAGCCACATATTGTCCATAACATTGCGCTTAAGCGCCTGATTAAGCTCCTGATGCACCATTGCGACGCCGTTTTCAAGAGCCTCCTTGGAATTTTTAAAGTTTATCTCCTTGCCCTCAAGGTAGATTTTTCCGCCGTCCTTTGCGTAAACGCCGAAAAGACATTTCATAAGTGTGGATTTCCCCGCGCCGTTTTCCCCCATAAGGGCGTGAACGGTGCCTGCCTTAACAGTAAGGCTTACATTGTCAAGCGCCTTGACACCGGGGAAGGTTTTTTCAATGTTCTCCATTTTAAGGAGAACGGGTTCGTCTGCGTTTTCACGGACGTTATCGTTAATTACTTCGTTATTGCTCATAAGAACTCGTCCCCTGTCCGTTTTTGGTTTATTTCCTAAAAGCCTCCCTTGTCTAAAGGGAGGGGACCGCCGAAGGGCGGTGGAGGGATACAATCGGGCTGTAGAAAATCGAATATCCCCCAGTCACGGCTTCGCCGCGACAGCCCCCTTTAGGCAAGGGGGCCTTAAAGTATTATACTCAGCGATTTTAGCCGCGCAAAACAACTTTAATGTGAATGTCGCTTTGGCTGATTTATGTTTAATTATTCGCCTGTGTATACGCCGTAAGGAATGTTAACTCTCCATGTGCCTACAACGTTTTCGCTGTCGATGCCGTCAAATACATCCTTGCTGTTCAGGTAATTTTGTCCGATTGTGGTAATAGCCTTAGCCATTCCGTCGGCGTCCTGCTTGATTGTGCCTATCATAGCGCCCTTGCCGATAGCGTCCTTAGCCGCGTCGGTAGCGTCAACGCCGAATACGGGGATAACCTTAGCGCCGTCCTTGTTGTAGCCCGCGGTCTGGAGTGCGGAAACCGCGCCTAAAGCCATTTCGTCGTTGTTGGCGATTACAAGCTCTACCATATTCTTGTTAGCCTCGCTGTACTGCGAAAGAATGGTATTCATATAATCTGTAGCCGCCGCGGAGGACCACTGACCGTTCTGGTCAACAAGGTACTTCTTGCTGTTGGAAGCGTCGTAAAATTCGAGCGCGGTCTTACCAGCGGCTGTGAGAACCTTGTCTGCGTCCTCAACACCGTACTGGGTGCGAGCGATAGCCTCCATATTGCCCTCCTGACCCTTGAACATTACATAGCTTATTTTGCCGTCGCCGTTAAGGTCAACCTTATCAAAATTCTTAACAAGATAGTCGCCTATCATTTCACCCTGCATATGACCCGCCATTTCGTAGTCTGTTCCTACGAATACGCACTTGTCATAGCTGCTTACAACCGATTCCTCAACAGAGCGGTTGAAGAAGATAACAGGAACATCCTTCGCCTTTGCCTGGTCGATAATGTTCTGCGCCGCGTCGTTTGAGCCTGTGTCAACAACGTTAACAACAAGAAGCTTGGAGCCCTTTGCAAGAGCGGTTGTAACCTGCTCGGTCTGGGTGGTCTGGTTGCCGTTCGCGTCGTAGTTCTGATATTTTAGTCCTGCGTCGGTCAAAAGCTTATCCATTGCGGAGCGCACGCTCGAAATGTAGGTATCGCTGTATGTATAGTAGAATACCG
>JBJEOD010000246.1:0-1906 GCA_051880535.1 Acutalibacteraceae bacterium
CCGCTACTTCGGGAAACGCGTAGGCAACATGAGCCGCGGCGTTGTTACCGTCCATGGTTTTGAATTTTCTGGCCATTGAAAATTCCTCCTGTAATAAAATTCATGAGACGCTTACAAGCTTTCTTCTTAAAAGTCCCATACAAATAATATAATACCACTTTTTTTTCGCCGTGTAAACAACAAATCTTGAAATAAGCGAAAAAAATATGCATAAATCAGGGCTGAATCGGCGCAGAGCCGTCAATCAACGCTGTTTTTTCAATAACCGACGTATAAGCCGCGTCCTCCCGCCTTGTTGACAAGGGCGGGCAGGCGATATATAATAAGGCTGTAAGCATTGCTTTGGGAGGTACGGTTATGAAGGGATACCTTAAAATAAAAAAGCCGCTTTGCATATTTGCCGCGCTGGTTTTCGCGGTCTCGGCGGCGGGCTGTAAGCATAAGGATACGGCAAGCGAGACTTCCACGGTATCGGTTACCCATGAGAGCGGCGGCGATATGCTCGATCCTGAAAATATTGAGTATAACACCGAATCGGGAGCCGAGGTAAACGCCGAGGAGCTCGGAACCAAAAAGGGTATGGCGAACGGCGTTGACGTCTCTAAATGGCAGGGGAAAATCGACTGGGCAAAGGTGAAAAAGGCGGGCATCGACTTTGCGATTATTAGAATCGGCTTCCGCGGTGAAAACGGGGTTATCTATAAGGACGACTGCGCCGATTACAATATTCAGCAGGCGGATAAGGCGGGCTTGCTTGTGGGGGTTTACTTTTTCTCCACCGCGAAAACCGTAAACGAAGCCGAGGAGGAGGCTGAATGGACTGTCTCCGCGATAGCGGGCTATCCGATTTCCTACCCCGTGGTATACGACTGCGAGGGCTTTTTGTCGGAAAACAGCCGTATGTACGGGCTTTCGGGCGTTCAGAGAACCGATAATGCCCTCGCCTTTTTAAAATGTATAGAGTCGGCGGGTTATGAGGGTATGTTTTACGCCGCGAAGTCCGAGCTTGAAGGCTCCCTTTACTGGGACACCCCACGGCTTGAAAACGCTTTTGATATTTGGGTGGCGCGCTATCCCGCAAGACCATATCCTACCACGCCCGGTCCCGATTACGGCGGCAAATACTCAATGTGGCAGTACACAAACAAGGGCGCGGTTAACGGAATCACTGGCAACGCGGATATATCCGTTTCCTACTTTACAAGGGAAAGGGCGGAGGCAAAAAACCCGAAAGCCAGACCCTCCGACGCGTCGGCGCCCTCTGCTGACGGCAATTTGTATACCGCCGTTTCGGACGAGGTGACCGCTAAGATAGAAACAAATCTCCGCGACGGCGCGACTACAAAAAGCAACATTGTGGGAACCATAAAAAACGGCACCTTTTTAAAGCGCACGGCGACGGGGAGCAACGGCTGGTCAAAGCTTGTCTACAACGGGCAGACGGTCTATGCGATAACGAGCTATCTTACAACCGACAGAAATTATCAAGCCGAGGAAATCCCCTCGGTCTCGGACGGGTTTGAGCCGATGGGCGGCGAGGTAACCGCCAAGGAGGAGACCAATCTGCGCGCCGAGCCGAACACAAACAGCGCAATTGTCGCCACGATTAAAAACGGCGAGTTTGTAACCCGCGTCGGGGTATCCCCAAGCGGCTGGACAAGGCTTACTTATAAAGGGCAGACGGTTTATGCAAAAACAAGTCTGCTTACAACCGAGGTAATCAGCCGCCCCTCAGTATCCTCCGAAGAAAACCCCGTTTCGGACGGCTTTTCCGCCGCCTCTGGCAGGGTTACTGCTAAGAGCGAGACAAATCTCCGCACCGCCCCGAGCACCGATAATTCGCAGGTGGTTTACACCCTTAAAAAAGGAGAATTTGCAGAATTGACCGGCAAAAGCTCAAAGGGCT